>JASFLV010000209.1:0-5528 GCA_050117915.1 Thioalkalispiraceae bacterium
TTCATAAGTATGCTGGTGAACATCCATAAACCGCATCACAGTCAGAAATAATATATAGGCAATGGCATAGAAAAGGATCGCAAGCGGCTCAATTATGAATACAACAGTAAAGATTGCGCTCCGAACTAACAGAACAATCAGAACTAATTTACGTTTATGCCGTCGATTTTCCATTGTAAAAGGCAAAATCAGGACAAGTAGATGCATTAGAATTTCCAGTGCAGGAATATAAAGCCATTCGAGGAAATGCAGCAGCTTGACCAGCTTTGGATATTTTTTCAGACGAGCACGGTAGTCAAAGGCCACTACGTCCGCCCGGTCGACATGATGGCGGAAATGTTTGTGACGAATCTCCTCATAGGTGCCGTAACATGACCCGGTAAACCACATCAGGACTCTGCCAAGATTGGCATTCCATCTATTGTTGGCAAAGATCGTATTATGCGCACACTCATGAATCATATAAGCCGCGATCACCATACTGTGCGCCAGTAGCAAAATACCCGGCAAAGATAAAAGAACATTATCTGCAAAAAATAAAAGCCAGCCCAGAAAATATCCCACGCTTACATACATAAGCGCTGCAAAATTGGGCCAGAATCCATCTTGGTGTCGCATCTTCACAATTGGGCCTGTTTGCAATAGTTAGCTATGTCGTTGAATAATACTTTTCTTAAAATTCGTATTACGCCATGTTATTCAAAGCAAGCGGCGTACCAGACCAGGATAACGCCAACTTGTTGATTTTATTAAAGTGATAAGGACAGTTGTTTGGATTTATGCACTATGCTTGCGCAAAGTAATAAAGGGTGTGTTAGAAAGGTGCAAATTTTACATAACCTGTTTAATCAGGTTAAGCTTCATACTGAATACATGACTTCCAGAGACATGCCCTGGTAATCTGCTACGACTAATTATTTAAAATAAGGGTCAATCAATGTAGGATTAAAATACAAACCAGAGAGCCCTTTTTCGTTGATCAGATCTTTGAAGCGATCACCACAATAAAGATTATAGGCAAAATCATTCTGCACACAAAAAAGCAACTGATCGTCAGGAATATTCTTTTCGTCAAATTTTAAGACCCGAAAACCAACCGGTTCTTCTTCGTAATATTCATATTCCGAGTTATCAACGTCAATCACGTTCTCTGGCAGGCGTGCCAATACATTAAACAGATAATAGGTCTCGGAGTCCACATCAACCGGCAATAGCTCACCATAGGCTTGCAGTATTTCGTTTAGACTGTCATAGGCCTTTTGATTAAGGATCAGCATATCCGCCTCCCAGGTGCTAATATCCGGCACGCTCCTGGCTGCCACCCCGGGGTAAAACTTACCTTTAACTGGCTGCCACGCGTGTTGAATAGGTTTACCTAAATCAGAAAGCTCGAATTCCTCACCTAATTTATCCAGGAAGTCGAAATTATCCAGTTGGAAACGCATATACTTTTCCAGATCGGGTTGTATCCGATAATATTGAGTCACGTCATCTATTCCTATTCACATTTTTTGGCTTATCGTTTTATTAAAAAAACCGCTTCAGCAATTTCATTCACGACCTAACAACTTGCGGGGTTTACCCTTTTATGCCGCACAACACAAAACGTACTCTGCGATCAAACATCCCGTCCTGTTTGACCGTTTCATTCCGTCAGAAAGGTTATGACTCCTGATTGGCACGACGCATTTGGGCCTCAACGCGCGCGGTATCCATTATACGTTTATCGATGATTTCAGGGTATAAAGGGTAAAATCGTTCGATATCAAATACGAAATTGCAGGCGACTTGTTCCAGGCGTTGCCGCACCGCTTGAGGCAAACCAGGTACCATCAATAGACGTGGTGCCAGGCGTTCGATATACCGAGCACACAGTTGTTGCCCTGCCTCGTTTTCCCAGTCCTCACGGATCAAACAATGGGGGAAATTATCACTAGCGGGATCGCTGCGCTCAATCCAGACCGCTTTGGGCCTGGCACCGGCACGCTCTTCGATCAGCTTTTCCAGGCGATAATTGATGGGCGGCATAAAGACATCTTCTGCTGCCTCCGGTGTCTCGATTTCAAGTTGCGACGCTGGCATGGCACGCCACTCCGGAGGCGGTGTGGGCCGCGCCAGTTCTTCCTGATTGATAGCAGAATGAAGTAGTGCCAGTGGAGCTCCGTCATCTTTATCCAGCAGCCAGTATTCAAAACGATCCGCCGCGGATAACGGTATCTGGGCCGTGGTGAGCGCTTCGCAAAGCAGTTCAATATGCGAATGCGCATTATCGGGTTCGAGATACTTATAGGCCAGCTTGGGTTTTAACTGACCATCCTGAAAAGTGGCCACCAGGGTAAAATCCGTATCCGCTTTAGGTTGTTGATTGCGGCCTTGCGCTTTTGCATTATTGGAAATGGCGTAATGAATTGCCCAGTCTTTTCCATCCAAACTCAATGCACGTACATTGCCCAATTCGGCGAGCTGGATGACGCCAACAAACGGTAATAACAGTTTCCTGGAGTACATTCTGATCATGACAGAAACGCTACCTGCAACTCAGAATCATCCTAAGTGACGAAATAACATCATTTCAGCCACCCCTTTAATATAGTGAGGCACCATGCCCGGCATGACTCACTAAACGAAATACACCCTTCACATTGAATGAGTGAAGAATATTGAGGGAGTTGCCGCGCGAACTTAAAAGCTCGCGCGGCGAATTACCTTAAGGCTGCCTGTCTTTATGGTTTTTTGGGCGTGCTGTACGGTACTTCTTTCTGGAAAGCTTGCCAGGTCGTTTCATAACCGACAAAACCTTTATCATTAGGCGCTTTCTGAGTCGTGGTTAAAAAACGTGATTGGCCTTCTGGAACCTTAGGTCTTTCTTTAGGTGCATCACTCATAGTTCTCACTCCTGAATGGTTAATACTAATGTTATGTAGGGAGGAATTTACAATAATATGTCAGCTCCTCCCGCTAAACTGACGTAATTTTAAACTCTCTAGCGCGTGTAGTGCGCCTTCTTCGGTAAAACATGCCGCACGCCCCCCTGGGGGTTCTCCACATCGCCCTGATAGCGAGGAATGATGTGAATATGCACATGAAAAATACTCTGTCCGGCTGCTGGCCCCACGTTAACCCCGATATTGTAGCCATCGGGATTGAACTCCCCATCGATATGCATTTTTTCCTTGTTAATCAGGTCCATGCATGCGGCCACCTCTTCCGGTGTGAGGTCAAAAAAGCTGGCCACGTGTCGACGCGGAATGACCACAGTATGCCCGGGGCTCACCGCGTAGCTGTCGCGCGCGCTGTAAGCTAGTTCATTTTGCAGTGAGACGCCACGAGGTTCACCGCAAAACAGGCATGGATTATTCGGGTCTCGCTTTTTTTCTTGTGTTGCTTCAGCCGACAACTTCAACATCCTTCGCCTAAATCTACTTTTTTGCCAAATCTATTTCAATGGTACTTTAACGGTACCTTCAACGTCCGGTGCTTCTTGCTCTACCTTACCGCCATATTCTATTTCTTCCTCAGTGGCATCACGCACTTCCTTGATTTCCAGTCGGAAAATCACCTCTCTACCACACAGAGGATTGTTACCATCGATGGTAATGGACTTTCTATCCACTCTGGTCACGATAAAGGTTTTGGTTTGACCTTTATCGTTTTCCATCAAGATTTGCATGCCGACTTCACGATACTCTTCCGGCACATTTCGTATATCTTCAATCACCACCAGAGATTCGTCCCTGGGACCATACAATTTATTACAGTCGATTGGCACTTCAATGACGTCACCCGCCAGCCTGCCCTCAAGCTCAGCGGTCACGGCAGGTGCCAGCACTTCGCTAACGCCATGCACATAGCCGATTGGGTATTCGACCTGGGTTAATACCGTTTTAGTGTCCGCATCAATGACCTTGTACATCAATTCAACGTACTTACCATTGGCAACGGCATCTTCTATTTCTGGACTCATCGTGTACGCTTCAATTGTTTATTGATTCTGTCTAGGTTCAGATTTGTCTTGAAAGACAATCAGAATACGGACGCACCAAAAATTCTGATTTCACCTTTCTCATAACCCAATACCATCCGGCCCAACCATTCACCTTCTTTCTTGGTGCTGCGAACACGATATAACACCGTGACATGTTCACCACGGCGAATGGTACCAAGGAAATCGTAATTCGGATCCAGATTTCGGGTCAGATCACTTTTGGCAAACTGCTTGCCAACCTCGACTTCGTTCAGGCCCAGTAACAAGTTATAAGAAAACTTACGGATAAACTTGCCATATTGCCCTTTATTGGAGTATTTGATCAGGTCTTCCCACATCGGGTGGGCGATGGCCAGCAACTCCTCATCGGACATATGAATAATATTTGGCTGATCCGCCAATGTCTCATTTTGTGCTTCAGATGTCATAGTCATTTACTACCCATTGTTATAGGTCTTTGTTAATCAAAATACATATCCGTAACAAGTAAGAAAACTGAATCCATCCGAAAAAAACCACCAGCAACCCTTCAATGACAAAAAGTTACTGGTGGCTTATGGCCTTTACGGCATCGTCTTACTCTTACTCGTTTTCACCCACAATGTGGTAACAAGGAGCTTTCTCCATTGTGTACTCACCCGTTGCAGGGTCACGACGAGAAACCGTCAACACATGCCAGTTATCATCATCTACCTTCATGCAATCACCACGGTAGTAATAACCCGGCCAACGCGTTTCCTTACGGAACAAGGTGTGCTGGAAGACTGCTTCAGATGTCCTGTGACGGTGTTTAACTTCCCATGCACGAAGTAATTCGTGGATGTTCTCCGCCGCAATCTTCTCAAGATCTTCTTCCAGGATCTTCATCTTCTTCAGACCGATGCTCAGTAACTTGTCGTTGGTCATGTAGTTAACCGTTACACCACCACAGTACTCATCCATCAATTTTTGCAGACGGTCAAGCGCTTGACGCGGGTTGATGTAGTTGGGGTTAACATCACCGGCAGTGATCTCATTACGGTACACTTTGTAGTGTTCCATAGGTTTGTAGACTTCTTCCTTGCGATCATTGATCTGCTTGTCAGTGACACGAATACCTTCAGCCTTACCGTCATCGATGTACTTACAGGCGGCCTTGGCAGCCAAACGACCTTCGGTAAAGGAACCGGAGGAGAAGGCATGCGGAGTACCACCCACGGCATCACCGGCACCGAACAGACCTTCAACGGTGGTCATACGGTTATAACCCCAGAAGTACTCGTCTGGAGAGACATCTTCAGGTCCTGAACACCAGGCACCACAACCTGTGGCGTGTGAACCCATAACATAAGGCTCAGAGGTAGTCAGTTCCGGGTTTTCGTTCTTCGGATCGACATCGGTGGCTGCCCACAGTACCGCCTGACCGACGGTCATACCTAGGAAGTTGTGCCAGCCGATCTCTTCGAGATGCGGATCCTGGAAGGCTTCCATGGTGACCATGTGAATCGGACCACGACCGGCATTGACCTCGTTGATCAATGCGTGGTTACGCAGACAGGTTGGA
>JASFLV010000210.1:0-5514 GCA_050117915.1 Thioalkalispiraceae bacterium
TGTAGGTCTGATTTTGTTCTGCATCGAGAACTCTTATTTGAGGCTTATCTGCAGAACCTTCCACAAGCATTTGTTTACCACCTGGTGCCAGATAAGCATAGCCACTATGAAGTTGATCGCCATCGGTAGCCTCTTTAACTGTGATGGCACACATGTCATTCAGGCGTTGTGCAAAAGCGGGAGTAAAAGTGCCCGGCATGTGCTGCACAATAATAATTGGTACGGGAAAATCAGCAGGAATTTTTGTTAAGACTTCCTGAAGTGCAACCGGACCACCGGTTGAGGTTCCAATTGCAACCAGGTCTATACCGCCATGCCTGATGTGAGCAGTCGTAGTCGCTTTTGCTGGAGATTGTTTTGCAGTCGCGGTAGTTTGCACCCTTCTTTGTGTGGGAGTGGATGTAGGCGATACTTTTCTAGCTGGGATCGGTTGCAGATTAATTGGTTGTCTAACCAACTGTTTCACGCGTTCACAAAGAAGCTTCTTCGCCTCCTCTCGATCACTGGAGATATCTTCAAAACGTTTGGGCAGAAAATCCAGCGCGCCGGCATCAAGTGCATCGAGTGTTGCTTTGGCACCATCAGTCGTGAGAGATGAGAACATGATAATCCGGGTTGGTCTGGATTTCATAATCTCACGGGTTGCAGTGATGCCGTCCATCTCTGGCATCTCGATATCCATGGTGACAACGTCAGGTCGGAGTTCCTTTACCTTTTCGACCGCAATTTTGCCATTTTCTGCTGCGCCAATGACATTGATTTCATTGTCCGCCTCCAGCATTTCAGTAACACGCCGGCGGAAAAATCCTGAGTCATCCACCACCAAGACGCGTACTGCCATGTCACTTGCTCCTTAAAATAATTAGTCTTCTTAGCTAAGATATTTGTAAACTGCTATTACTAGCGTGAGGAACCATACCTTCGCATCAGGCCAGGGATATCCAGAATAATGGCGATGCCGCCATCGCCGGTAATGGTGGCACCAGCCAGTCCGTCAGTTCCGTGCAATAAAGCACCAAGAGGTTTAATCACAACTTCTTCCTGGCCAATCAATTCATCGACAAGGAACCCTACTCGCTGGGTACCTGACTGAACAACAACTACATGTCCTTCCGTGGGTAAATCTGCAGATGCATAACCGTTGACTAACCAGCGGCGTAAATAATACAAGGGTAGTGTTCTGTCCCGATTAACAACGACCAGTTGTCCATCAACGATATTGGTCTTGTTCAGATCAAGGTGGAATATTTCATTTACATTGACTAGTGGTAATGCAAACAGTTGTTTTTCCAACTGAACCATAAGGGTCGGCATAATTGCCAGTGTTAATGGCAATTTGATACTTAACCGACTGCCCTTACCAAGCATAGAATCGATTTCAACAGAACCATTTAACTGGGCGATACGTGTTTTCACCACGTCCATCCCTACACCCCGACCGGAGATATCAGAAATCTCTTTCTTGGTAGAAAAACCGGGGGCAAAAATTAAATTGTAGGCTTCCTTATCATCAAGACGTGCAGCCGCCTCCTGATCCATCAACCCTTTCTCAACAGCAATATTACGCAATACATCGGCATCCATACCTTTACCATCATCTTCAATCGTCAGTAAGATATGATCGCCTTCCTGTGCGGCAGTCAGGACAACAGTACCTTCTCTGGTTTTTCCTGTCGCCTCACGTTCATCGGGCATTTCAATACCATGATCTACAGCATTTCTTACCAGGTGAACAAGTGGATCAGCCAGGGCTTCCACCAGGTTTTTATCCAGATCAGTGTCTTCACCAAACATATCCAGACGAATTTCCTTCTTCATACTCCTGGCAAGATCGCGTACTACACGTGGGAAACGGCCGAATACTTTCTTAATTGGCTGCATGCGGGTTTTCATCACAGCCATTTGCAGATCGGTTGTTACCAGATCCAGGTTGGCAACTGCCTTGAGCATATCTTCATTACCTGACGCAGAACCCAGTCGGTCAATACGATTACGCACCAGGACCAGCTCACCAACCATGTTCATGATGTCATCAAGTCGCTTGGTATCTACCCGTACCGATGTCTCCTGTGCCGCTGGCTTGTCTTTCGGCTTAGCTTCAGCGGCTGGCCTGGCAGCGGGCTTGGGTGCAGCAGCAGGTGGTGGAGTGGGCGCCTCGCTATTGGCTAAGTTGTCGGTTTTGAAGCTGCCTTTACCATGTATATTATCAAGCAGTGCTTCGAACTCGTCTTCTGAAATCTCATCGCTTTCTGTGTGTTTATCTGCTACTTTATCTTCGGCTGACGGCTTGGCACTAGATGCTGGAGCTGTTTCTGGCTTAGATTGTTGCTCTGTCGATTCTTGTGGTGCACCACCAAATTTTCCTTTGCCATGCAGCTCATCCAGTAAGTTTTCAAATTCATCATCGCTAATATCATCACTGGCCGCTTCGGGTTTGTTAGTCTCATCAGTTGCTGATGCGACCGGACCTTTACTCTCGAGTGCATCCAGCAGTGACTCAAACTCTTCATCGGTAATATCGATGTCGCTTTCTTTGCCAGTACTCTTTTCATTGGCAGCAGGTGCCTGTTCGGCAGGTACTTCTGGTGTAGCTGCTTCTGCTCCAGTCCCGAGCTCTTCACCATTAATAATTCGTTCGAGGGATTGAATCAGGCTCTCATCTGCCGCAGTCGGCTCTTCACCTGCTTTAAGCGCATCAAATTGATCATTCAAGATATCCAGTACTGGCAGAACCGTATCCATCAATTCTGGGGATACCTGTCTTTCGCCATTCCTTAATAGGTTGAATACGTCTTCGGAGCGGTGACACAAAACGACCATAGGTTCTATATTCAGGAATCCAGCGCCACCCTTGATAGTGTGAAATCCACGAAAAACAGCATTGAGCAAATCCATATCATCCGGACTTTGCTCGAGATCAACAAGTTGCTCATTGAGCTGCTCCAGGATTTCTCCTGCTTCTACCAGAAAGTCTTGTAAGAGTTCGTCATCCACAATAAAGCCCTATGCCTAATTCCAAACAATAAGTTACCCAATTAAAATCCCAGGCTTGATAGTAATTCATCGACATCATCCTGGCCGGATACGGTTGAGCTATCATCATTCACGCCGGGAACAACGGGTCCCGCCAATTTATCATCGCGTTTTTCTGCTTTACCACGATCAATCTTATCGATATTACCGGTGAGCTTAATAATTTCTACGAGATTGCCCTCAACCTCTTCAACCAGCTTAATCACTTTTTTGATAATCTGGCTGGTTAGATCCTGAAAGTCCTGCGCCATTAAAACGTTAGTCAATGAAGTTTTTAGTTTACTCGCATCACCTGTATTAACTGAAAAAAAATCATCCAGGCTTTTTGCAAGCTGTTTGAATTCATTAATGTCCATGTCCCGTTTAGTAAATCTCTTCCAGTCGTTATGTAATTCGCTGGATCGCTTTTCCAGCTCCTCACAAATCGGTAACGATTCCTCAACCTCAGTCAAGGTTTTATTGGCTGCCTGATCGGTCATATCAATAACATGTCGTAACCGTTGCCGCGCATCCGGAATTTCCGTTTGTGCCAGCACACTAATTTGCTCGTCCATGCCAAATGCCGTGATTGCATCATGTAATTCACGAGTTATTCGTCCCATTTCCTTATAAATTTCACTTTCACGTATGTTGGCAAGTTCATCGATCACATCACTCGCCCCTGCGGCATCACCCTTTTCCAGCGTAGCCAGCAGATCTCTCACTCGTGCGATAGTTTCATCCTTTAGGATTTCATTTTCATCCATTCGCTTAGTTTCCAATTAGCCTTCGATGCGTTCAAAAATCTTGTCGAGCTTTTCCTTAAGTGTTTGCGCGGTGAAAGGTTTAACGATGTAACCATTCACGCCTGCCTGCGCAGCTTCAACAATCTGTTCACGTTTTTGCTCGGCAGTCACCATCAGCACAGGGAGATCCTTAAGACTTTCTTCAGCACGAACATGCTTGAGCAGGTCAATACCCTGCATACCTGGCATATTCCAGTCTGTTACCAGCAAGTCAAAACCGCCACCCTGCAACATGGGTAATGCGGTAGTACCATCGTCAGCTTCAGCGGTATTGTTAAAGCCAAGATCACGGAGCAAATTTTTAATGATTCGACGCATCGTTGAAAAGTCATCGACGATGAGAATTTTCATATTTGTATCCACGAAATCCCTCCAGATTTCCAAATCACTACTGAATATTTTTTAAAAATATCCGTTCCACAATCAGGAATTGCATAAATAACAATTCACAGGAGTAATATCGGACGAGGTAGAAAAAGATTTAATCGGTGAGCGAGGAGAATTGGAAAAAAAATGCGACTATTCAGGAGATTAGTCGCATTACTGCATTAATATTCGTTCAGTTTTTAAACAGTCGAATTGACTGATTTTCAGGAAGTTTCACTCAGCCGGTTAGACATTCTGGCCTGGAGGCGAATCACTGCCTGCGAATGGATCTGGCTGACGCGGGATTCACTCACCCCCATAACCGCACCAATTTCACGGAGATTCAGCTCTTCATCATAGTACAGCGCCATCACCAACCTTTCCCGTTCCGGCAAGCTGGCGACCGCCTCTGAAATAATCTTTTGCATGTCCTCTTTTTGCAAACCATCAAGAATACCGGGGGCATTATCCGAGAGATTTTCAAGCAGCGACTCTTCACCCAGCCCCATATCCTCAACACTCAACACCTTATGGTAACTGTTGTCCTGCAGGATCTTGTAATACTCCTCGATCGGCATATCCAGGCTGTCAGCGATTTCCGTGTCGCGGGCATCACGACCATGGGTATTTTCAATTTCGCGTACCGCCTCGGCCACCATACGTGCCTTGCGATGCACCGAGCGTGGTGCCCAGTCATTCTTTCGAATTTCATCGAGCATGGATCCGCGAATACGAATCCCGGCATAAGTCTCGAAACTGGCACCCTGGCGTTCATCATAGTTACGTGACGCTTCAAGTAAGCCAATCATTCCGGCCTGGATTAAGTCTTCAAGCAACACGCTGGCTGGCAAGCGATTAATAAGATGGCAGGCAATGCGTTTGACTAATGACGCATGTTTCTCCACCAGCTCATTTGGGCTTGTTAGTTGTTGCTCAGATGCATACATAGCTGCTACCCCGTTCATGACACCGCCTCAATTGTTGTGGTCTGTGGTTGTATGAGCCGTTCCACAAAAAACTCAAGATGACCACTGGCTGCTGCGGGCAACGGCCATTTCACAGCTTTGTCTGCCAGTGTCATGAAAGCCTGTGCCGATTTACTTCTCGGGAAGGCCTGCACTACGGCACGCTGTTTCTTGACCGATTTTTGCAAAAATTCATCTTGTGGAACGTATCCCATATAGTCTAGCGCAACATCCAGAAAACGATCGGTAACTTTAAGAATTTTATTGTAAATTTCTCTACCATGTTGCGCCCCATTGGCCATGTTGGCCAGGACCCGGAAGCGGAAAATACCATGCTCCCGGCTCAATAACTTGATAATTGCATA
>JASFLV010000211.1:0-5503 GCA_050117915.1 Thioalkalispiraceae bacterium
AAGCCTTCTCTTTGTCTACCATTATTTCAGCAGCACGACCACGCGAGTTATAATTTGAGCTCATCGTAAATCCATAAGCGCCAGCCGAACGAACTGCCAGATAATCTCCTTCCCTAAGATTCAATAAGCGATCTTTACCGAGAAAGTCACCTGTCTCACACACTGGGCCAACCACGTCGTAATGGTGTTGTTCACCATCTTCGCGCGGCTGTACAGGTGTAATGTCCTGCCAGGCATCATAGAGCGCAGGACGCATCAGGTCGTTCATCGCTGCATCAATAATCGCAAAATGGCGATCAACGTTGTGCTTCAAATGTTCGACTCTTGTAACAAGAATGCCTGCATTACCAACAATAGCCCGACCAGGTTCCATGATAATCGTGTAATTCTTGCCAGCCAGAGCTTTATTTAATGCTGTCGCATATTCAGCAGGTGTCGGTGGTGTTTCTTCCTGATAGCGAATGCCAAGCCCTCCACCAATGTCGATGTGCTGGACAGAAATACCGTCAGTCTGAAGCTTATCCAGTAAAGCAAGGACACGCTGCAGGGCGTCAACGAAGGGAGTTATGCTGGTCAACTGTGAACCAATGTGGCAGTCGATCCCGCGGATCTCAAGGTGCGGCAAGGCAGCCGCCACTTTGTATATCCGCGCGGCATCATCAATTGCGATGCCGAACTTATTCTCTTTCAATCCGGTAGAAATATACGGGTGTGTTTTGGCATCCACATCCGGGTTGACGCGTAACGAGATCGGCGCCAGCTTCGCCATCTCGCTGGCAACCCGATTGATACGGTTTAACTCGGATTCAGACTCGACATTGAAGCAGTGAATACCGACTTCAAGTGCTCGCTTGATTTCATCCGGTCGCTTGGCGACACCAGAGAAGACCACTTTGGCAGGATCACCACCGGCAGCGAGGACGCGTTCGAGTTCACCCACCGACACAATATCAAAACCGGAGCCAAGCCTGGCCAGGACATTCAGGACCGCAATATTTGAATTGGCCTTCACTGCATAGCAGATTAAATGCGACTTGTCGGCCAGGGCTGTGTCAAAGGCATGCCAGTGACGTTCCAGGGTGGCGCGTGAATAGATATAGCATGGGGTGCCATATTGCCGGGCAATTTCTTGCACAGCAACATCTTCGGCAAACAACTGCTGGTTGCGATATTCAAAATAATCCATCAGAGTCAGTTCTTGTTTTGTTGTTGCTCGGATTGCTGGTCTGGATTTTCCAGATAAAGTGGGCCTTTTTTACCACATGCAGACAGGCCGAAGACTAAAACGACAAATAGCACCAATAGTAACGGCAGGCGTCGAGTAACAGCAGCGTTGATGTTGATTGTCCTGTGCATAGTATGTAGTGTGCTCCGAGTTAAAAGCTGTGCGATTCATGTGAGAATGTTGTTAATTATTGGCTATTATACGCAATTCTTATCAGTTGTTGGTAGAAGTACGAACCGGCCTCTCTGCACATCATAAGCAAGCGAAGCGAATACAGCCAGTTTTTAAGCCCATTTTTTGAGCTAAGATTAGGTGTAAAATTATAGTTAAAGGCAGGTTATGACATCGATATATATAGGTATTGGAGTCTTCACGGTTCTGGGGGTGGTCTTCCTCATCAAGGGCATCGCCAGGCTCTGGGGTCGAAAAATCATCCGTGGCAGTTTACAGGGCTTGACCGGGTTGCTATTTATCAGCCTGGCGGCACTTGCTATCTCGATTGCCTTGAACCTCTATACCTATCATGTATTCAACAACGAGGAACTGGTCGCCGAAGTTCGTTTTGAGGAGATCGGGCCACAATATTATCGTATTTATTTTAGTCCGGCGGGTGAAGCTGCGCGTTTATATGAAATGCGCGGTGATGAATGGCAAATAGATGCGCGGATTCTGAAATGGCACGGGCTTGCGAATTTGCTGGGAATGAAGACGGTCTATCGCCTGGATCGACTGAGTGGTCGCTATCGTAGCGTGCTGCAGGAGCGCGAATCATTACGCAGTGTGCATGATCTGGCAAAATCCAGAGGGCTGGATCTGTGGGCATGGTCGCGTAAGCACCAACAAGCGGTCCCCTGGGTGGATGCTGTATATGGAAGCGCAGCTTATATGCCCATGGCAGATCGTGCCCAGTTCGCAATTACAGTTTCTACCTCAGGGCTTATTATAAGACCTGCGAACAATATCGCCCGCCAGGTTGTTGAAGCTTGGAATTGATACTTATCAGGTAACCGTCGTTGCAGATACGCACACAAATATTTAGTTGGGTTTTTCTCGCAACCATTGTGCCATTGACGGCCCTTGCATTGGGAGCAACTTACTATATTGAATATGAGTATCAAAAGGATGTTGAAGAGACATTTGCAACCAACCTGGAAACCCTGGGTGCCTCTTTAAAAAGACGATTGCAACTACAGGTACAACTCGTTAGTGGCCTTGCCAAATCAAATCCTGTTCAGCAATTCATTCCGTTGCTTAGTCAAGCTGATATAGGACAGGTGCCCCCGGAATTCAATACTTATCGAAGCCGGTTAAATCACTACTTTGAGGGCTTTCAAACTATTTTACAGGGCCAATACGTTTTAAGACTCATGGACAAGTTTGGTAACTCTTATATAAAGGTAAATCAAACTAAGCGTAGTAAGCCTGCCTACGAGGGCATCAGTGGCATGTACTATGTGGAGCAGGAAGTCGATGGTCTTGCATTCAATGCTGCGCTAGAAAGGCTACCAAAGAATGAAGTCAGTATGGTGACCTTACCCCATAATGCCCAGCAGTCGGCATTAATGGAGATCCTGCCTTTGTTAGATTATATCGTGCCTCTCCATCATGATGATCAATTATTAGGTGCGATTAGTCTGACCCGATTCGGTGATCAAATTGACACAATTCTTAACCATGCACCCCGTTTATTTGAAGCAAAACTTTTTGTCGTTGAAAATAATCCGGATAGTCCAGATCGGCATGGACTTGTTTTATTCAATGACGAAGGCGACGTCCATCTTGCCCAGGTACGTACCGAATATCAATACCTGTATATGACAGATGGGGACCAGGCATTCGAAAGAATGTTAGATGAGCCTTTTGGCAAACTGGAGCTTCCATCTTCTAATTCGACTGTGTACTACCAGGAAATCTTTCCTTATCCCACCCGATTGACCAGCTGGATTATCGGTATGAAGGTGTCCAATGAGGCAGTGATTGCCCCTTTTCACCAAATTCGCCTGGTAATCTGGTCGATTGCGATAATTTCACTGGTGATAAGTATCGTTCTCGGTCAAATAGGTGTCAGGATGATCGCGCGGCCGGTTCGGAAGCTGGCCAAAAATCTCTATACCTATGCTAAGGGAGAGCATAGCCAACGGGTACAAACCAATGCAAAAATTGATGAGATACGTGATCTAGAGGCCGCCTTTAATAGCATGGCGGATTCATTGGACCAGGCCAGCGAGGAACGCGATAAGGCCCAGCACATGATGCTACAAAGTGCAAAACTTGCAAGTATCGGACAAATGGCAGCTGGTATCGGCCATGAAATCAATAATCCCCTGAATAATATTCTGTCCTATGTGAAATTGCTTGAAAGAGAGTTGTCCGATAGCGATGGCAGGATCAAGCAGGACCTGGTCTCTTTGAAAGAAGAGACCGTCAGGGCCAGTGACATTATTCGTGGTATTCTGAACTTTGCACGACAGGTTCCACCGCAATATGCACCCTTTCAGATAGAACAATGGTTGCAGGACACACTCAATTTGGTCAAGCAAAGTGCGAAAACGGCAGGTATAAGCCTTGCATATGAATGTGAGCAAGACATGATCATTGAAGGTGATCGTGGGCAGTTGCAACAGGCCTTGATTAATCTTCTAATTAACGCGATCCAGGCCAGTGAGCGAAATTCTGAAGTCAACATTGTTGTTAGTTTTACCAATGAGGATGCAATTATTAGTGTTATTGATCAGGGGGCGGGTATCGATCAAGACAGTCTCAATCGAATCTTTGATCCATTTTTTACAACTAAGCCTGAAGGTAAAGGCAGTGGACTCGGTTTATCAGTCAGTCTGGGTATTATTGAGCGGCACAATGGCAAGTTAATGTTAAAAAATAATCCTAATGGTGGTGTAACGGCAACAATGGCGATCCCGATTAAACAGGTAAAAGATCAAGATGGCTAAACAACCAGGCATCATATTCGTCGATGATGATCCCAAGGCCGGGGAATTATTACTTCGCTTCAGTGAAGATGCAAACTTTCATGCACACGTGTTCCAGGATGCAGAAGAGGCACTAGCCTATTACAAGGAAAATGGTGCCGATCTGATTATCAGTGATCTTCGTATGCCCAAGTTGACGGGTATTGAGTTATTACGAGAGATCCGCCTGCTCGATAAACAGATACCGTTTATTATTGTGACCGGATATGCCGATGTCGAGAGTGCCATAGAGGCAATGCGTCTTGGTGCAAGCGACTTCATCAAGAAACCATTCGATATGGACGAGTTGTGCCTGCAGATAGATAAGACTCTGCAACACGAAGCGCTGGTCAGAGAAAACCGCTTATTGAAGCGCCAGATTACCGATGAACGTAGTCGGTTTGGCATGGTTGGTCATTCGAAGGCAATCCAGGACGTCTACGCGATTATTGAGAAAATAGCTGACGTTCGTTGTAATGTAATTATTGAAGGAGAGTCGGGAACAGGCAAAGAACTGGTGGCACGGGCTATTCACACACAAGGTCAGTATGCAGATAAACCCTTCATTGTCATCGATTGTGGCGCGCTGACCGATACTTTGCTGGAGAGTGAATTATTCGGGCATGAAAAAGGTGCCTTTACCGGAGCCGTATCTTCCAAGCCCGGGCTGCTTGAGACCGCAACTGGTGGCACCGTGTTTCTCGATGAGATTGGTAATATTTCTGATGCTATGCAGATTAAATTATTACGAGTCGTTCAGGAGCAACAGGTGACACGCGTTGGCGGGATTAAACCAATAAAGATCGACGTGCGCTTTATCGTGGCCACCAATCAGGATCTTGAGGCACGCTCGGCAGAGGGTACTTTCCGGCATGACCTCTACCATCGCCTGAATGTGGTAAAGATCCGTATGCCATCCTTGCGTGAGCGACGTGATGATATTCCACTGCTGGTACAGCATTTTATCGATCGATTTAACGAACAGTATCATCGCAATGTGAAAGGCTTCGATGCCGCTTCCATGAAAAAACTCATGGATCACCCCTGGCCCGGTAATATACGTGAATTGCAGAACCTGGTGGAACGACATATCGCCCTTACGGATAGCGACATCATGACACTCGGTGAGCTAAGTGAATTAAAACCCGCTCAGATCTCAGGTGACGGGATTGATGCTGATTTACCGACACTGGCCGAACTGGAAAGGCGTTACATCCTGAAACTACTAGAATTATTCAATGATAATCGCGAAAAAACTGCAGAGACGCTGGATATTAATAAATCTACCCTCTGGCGTAAATTACAGAGCTAT
>JASFLV010000212.1:0-5485 GCA_050117915.1 Thioalkalispiraceae bacterium
CAAGCATCAGCTGCCGGCAGGATGACAGTGGCTTTACCAAATAGCCGCAAAATGCGGGGCTCGTTGTCAAACGCACAAAACATGATGGTAAGGCGACCGTTCTGGTGCAAATGAGCTGCAGTTTCATTACCACTACCGGTTAAATCCAGTATGACCACTTCGTTTTCGCCGGTTACCCGCAGACTGTCCAGTCCGCGTGGTGAAAGGTTAATATGGCTGTCCGCTTCGAGTGGGGCTGAGGCCAGAAAGAACAATGGCTGCTGTTCTATCCAGTCCTTTAGTTCGCGAGTTATGTTTGGGAGTACTTTGGCCATAAACTAATTTAACCACATTTGGCTAAAGCCGTGTTCCTCGTTTTAAATGGAAATATAGAATGTTAGGTTATAGCAGTGATTCAGAACGCATTCGGGGCAGGCATGGATAATCAGGATATTGAGTCCGCCATTAGCGCGGCTACCAGCAAGGCATTTGTGCTCGACACACAACATCACGTGGGTGGCGGTGACATCAACACCGCGATGAAGATCAGTGGCCAGCAGGATGGTCATGAACAGGACTATTTTCTCAAGCTTAACAGTGCCCACTTGTTAGCGATGTTCGAAGCTGAGGCAGCGGGTTTACAGGAAATCTCCGAGGCAGGTGCGGTACGGGTACCCAAACCCATTTGCACCGGGGTGAGTGACTCACAGGCCTTTATTGTTATCGAGTATCTGGACATCGGCGGGCGGGGTCGAGGTTCCATGGCCGAGTTTGCTGAACAGTTGGCACAGATGCATCGCCATACGCGTGAGCAATTTGGCTGGCACCGTGACAACACGATTGGTGCAACGCCCCAGGTTAATCACTGGATGGATGACTGGATCGAATTCTGGGCAGAGCAACGACTCGGTTATCAATTAGAACTTGCTGCCAGACATGGAATCGGTTCGAGTGCGATCAAACGAGGTGAAAAGTTATGCGCAAGGCTGGGAGACTTTTTTGGCAGCTATCAACCGCAGGCGTCACTTTTGCATGGCGATCTCTGGTCAGGTAATTATGGATTCATCTCGACTGGGGAGGCAGTGATCTTTGATCCGGCAACCTACTATGGTGACCGGGAAGCGGATATTGCCATGACCGAATTGTTCGGCGGCTTTGGCGGAGAGTTTTATTCAGCTTATAACGCTAGCTGGAAACTGGACGATGGTTATCCGCTCAGGAAAACCCTGTATAACAGCTACCATATTCTCAACCACTTCAACATGTTCGGCGGCGGCTACGGCTCGCAGGCCGAAGCCATGCTGGGCAGATTGCTGGCAGAGGTCTCCTGAGTCGTTACCAATTAGCGACGATGCTGGTTACTGACTTCGATGGTCTTGCGAACCATATAGCGCATCAGGGCTATAGGCAGAACCACGAACAAAAATAAAACCAGTATCCATTTTGCTGCTGTGATACCTAACATATCTAATCCTTATCGATATCCATTAGTTTGTTTAGTTACCTAAGTATATACATCGTTCAATTGCTGAAAAAGTTGAGGCCGGTTTCCCCGGCCTCAGCTGTTCCTCGGTTAAAGCAAAGGAACAGCATGGTGCGGGGGGTTAATTTAAACATTCATTTTCGGTACAGGCGACTTCACTCCCGGCGGCCTCGGCTACACGCAACAGGGACAGGTATTGATTCGCCTCTGCACTGCTATCCATTGGACCAAATCGGCCCTCAGGGGTCTCAACAAACCAACCTTGACTGGTTTGAACTACTTTGGCGTCGTCTTTCATTGCAGTAGCCTCCATCTGGGTAAGGGCTGTGCCCACTTTCTTCAAAAATTAGACCTTTGTTATACGATTTTGTCGGCAGAAATTTAGCGGGATGGACAAAAAAAATTGTGATATAGAGCTATTTGCCCACATTGATTTATATTTATGGCCATAATTAGATATATTATCCCATTTACATGATATTAATATATATTATTGAGTAATTATTACCACTTGATAGGATAATTTTTTATATATTTGCTGAATTTTGCCAGATGAGGGGGTAATTTTTAGAAGTGGTAAAACTAAATTAATTCAAGGCTCATTTTTTGATATAAGTGGGGTCATTGCTCTTAATAGGCTCTTAAAAAGGTCTTTATTCTGGGCCTCTTCGTTTGCCAGCAGCGCTTTCATATGTTCCCGTTGGGTTGGCATGCCGAAACAGGCCGGGCAGGAATCCGGGACCACGGGTAATTTGGCCTCAACGGCGTAATCCCGGGTCTGGCGTTCCCGTGCATACACCAGTGGGCGAATAATGCGAATGTCACCATCTTTATTCACATAATTGGCTTTCATGGTGCGTAGTTGTCCACCATGGAAGGCCGACATCAGAAAACTTTCGGCCAGGTCATCCAGGTGCTGGGCCAGGGCGAGGACATGGTAGTTTTCACGGCGTAGCGTGTTGTACATGATGCCCCTTTTTATACGTGAACAAAAAGAACAAAAAGAATCCTTTTGCATATGCGCCTTGGCCTGTTCTTCGATCGGCTGGGCTTCAAAGAAATAAGGGATGCCAAGTGCGGAGAGATAGGGTTTCAGGTTTTCCGGGTAAAAGCCTTCGATCATCGGATCCACGGTGAGCGCGGCCAACTCGAACCGGACCGGCGCATAACTTTGTAAATGGTGCAGGATGTGTAACAGGGACAGAGAATCTTTCCCGCCAGACAGCCCCAGCATGATGCGATCCCCGTCATGAATCATATCGTGATCGGCAATCGCACGACCCACCTGGCGCATCAGGCTTTTCGGTGGCTTGCTAGTTTCGGTTAGGTGTTCTGCCAACATTGGCATATAGTAGCAGTCAAGTCCGCTTATGCGTAGAGTATATCTATAATGGAACTCGAACTGTTATTCTGGCACTGGTGGTTACTGGGACTGGCACTACTACTCGTTGAGCGGTTTGCCCGGACTGGCTTATTCCTGTGGATGTCGGTTGCGTCCGGCTTGCTCGGTGTAGCTTTGTTTTTAGCTCCAAAAATGGGGCTCGAATATCAATTCTTTTTCTTTGCGATTTTTTCCATCGTTGCCAGCGCTGCCTGGAAATACTATAAAAAGACTGCGGCTGGTTAACTCAGGGATTTGCTGTGGTGTCAAAAGTCACGATGACTTTCAGGCCGGTACCCTTATCAGGCTGGGTGAACTTGATGCTGGCATGATGGAGCTCGGCTATGCGTTTTACGATTGACAGGCCCAGCCCCGAACCAATGATGTGCTGATTTTCTCCGCCGCGATAAAAACGTTCAAACACCCGCGCGCGTTCCGGTTCTGGTATGCCGGGGCCGGTATCCGTTACACTGAAGATAACCTGGTTAGCATGTTTGCTTATCTCGACGCTGACCTGGCCATTTTGTGGCGTGTAGCGGATTGCATTGGACAACAGGTTGCGGATCAGGATTTCAATCGTTGCCAGGTTACCATTGATAAAAGCTAGCTCATCACTATTTAATTCCAGCTCTATCGTTTTTTTGTGTGCCTCCTGATCAAGTTCACCAAGGATGGTCTGAGTAACCTTGGTGATGTCTATTTTGGTTGTTTCTTGCAGTGATGCCATGGGTTCAAGGCGGGCGAGTGCGAGGAGTTGTTGAACCATATGCGTAGCGCGATCGATGCCTTCGACGGCCTTTTCCAGCGCGTGTTGTTGCTGTTCTTTGTCTTCTGAACGCAGGGCGACCTGTGTCTGCGTCTTGACGCTTGCCAGCGGCGTTTGCAATTCATGGGCTGCGTCAGAAGTGAAGCGGCGTTCGCGTTCAAAGGCACTTTTCAGTTTCTCAAACAGGTTATTCAAGGCGGTAAACAGCGGTAAAATTTCGTTAGGGACATTGAAGTTGACTTTGATCGGTTCCAGGTTATCAGGTGAGCGCCGGGCAATTTGAGTTGCCAGTTTTTTTATCGGCAACAAACCCTGATCAATCCCGAGCCAGATCATTAATAACAGAATCGGGATCATCAGGGTCAAAGGATATAATGAGTCGCGGGTAATCTGGTTGACAAGCTCCTGGCGGACATCATGTCTTTCCGCGGTAATAATGGTCTTGTTTGTTTCTTTTTCATTAAAACGAAATACTCGCCAAAGGCCATTCGCAATCGTTTGATCGCTGAAACCATCCTGTTCAGACATGACCTGGGAAGGGACATTGGCTGATTGCAACAAAAGTTTTCCATCCTTAAATATCTGGAAGGCAATCTTTTTTTCGTAGCGATGCCCATATACGTCCTGGTAAAGCCTGGGTTCGAGGTTAGAGGTATTCAAATCGAGATTTGAGCTAATTTGCAGCAAGACACCGGCTGCCTGGGCCAGCTCGGAATCGAAAAGTTCTTCAACTTCGTGGCTCGACTGGTAATAGGTTGCATAGGAAATACCTGCCCAGATGACCAGGAAGAGTAGAAATACTCTTATTAGAATCCTGTTGCGAATGGATTTAATTTTTATCATGGTTTATCGATGACATAACCAACACCGCGCACAGTACGGATCAAGTCGCTTCCCAGTTTTTTACGTAAGTGATGAATATGCACTTCTATGGTATTGCTGTCGACATCTTTGTTCCAGCCATACAGGTTGTCTTCCAGTTGCACGCGTGGGAATACCCGGCCACGATTTTCAAGTAACAGTTGTAGTAAATTAAATTCGACTGGCGAGAGATCAACAGGATTACCGGACAGAGTCACCGAGTGTTCAACCGGATTCAACTCAAGATCGCCATGTGTCAGAGTAGGCGTTGTACGCCCTTTGCTCCTCCTTAACAGTGCACGTACCCGTGCCAGGAGTTCATCGAGATCAAAGGGTTTACTAAGATAGTCATCTGCACCCATATCAAGACCTTTTACGCGATCTTCAATAGCGTCTCGAGCTGTCAGGATCAGGACAGGGGTCGTATTCTTTTCTGTCCTCATTTCCTTGAGGACGTCTAAACCGCTTTTCACCGGCAGATTTAAATCAAGCAGGACCAGGTCGTATTGATCGGTTTGCAGCACCTGTGAGGCCTTGCCTCCATCGGTTAGCCAATCAACATTATAGTTATCCTGACTCAGACCGGTCTTGATACCATCACCGAGAATAGGATCGTCTTCAACCAGAAGAACGCGCATATTGTTAGTATTCCTTTTATATAGTCAGATACAAATTATAAAAACATGTGATCTAGAACACCATTCCCTGGTTTCCCGACTGGCTTATGACTATATCCGGGCTTTCTTAAGTATTTCTTAAGCTTGTTAATCCAAGATTGTCCTACCTGTGGAAGGTGTATTACCCGTTCAAATTGAGAATAACTTAAGGTGTTGAATGAAAAAAAATTATAGCTGTTTTAGCGCGTTTTTCCTGGCCATGCTGCTGTTGCTACCGGGATTAGCTTCTGCAAGATCTGTTAAATCAATTCAGGTGCCCACTCAGCAAGGATTGATTGAGCTGGCAAACTTCAAGGGACAGGTTATTTACCTCGATTTCTGGGCTTCATGGTGTACAC
>JASFLV010000213.1:0-5465 GCA_050117915.1 Thioalkalispiraceae bacterium
ATAAATAGTATAAATAGGGTCAGAGAGGAATTAACGCCAATCGGCGAGTCGCTTTATTTTAGAAACAATTTCACCAGAACCAACATAGTTGGTTCTGGAAGTACTTAATGAACCCAAAGGGTTCTAACTGCTCTCTGAACCGGTTTGATTACATTGGCTGGATAATTGTAAAGGCACCGCGAATATCACCTGCCTTAAATCCCCGAGCCTTATCATCTGGATAAAGCTGGTCCAATTTGGCTGTGACTTCGGGGTTTATTTTCTCGCCATGACAGGCCAGGCATACTGGAGCCGTCGGTATGGCCTTCATATAACGGAACTGTTTTTTGTCTCCATTGGTAACGACTTCATAAAACTCAATCTTTTTTGGATCCTCGCCATCTGCCTTACGTTGCTCAAATTTCTGCATAACCTGCTTTTCCCAGTCATCGGGGGCATTGTTCTGGTTTCGTAGCTTCAAGCTGGTGCGCCCCACATTCCAGCCTTTCTCATCCGACGCTCGGGCTGCAATCTGTGGTGCCTTTTGATTACAGACCTGGATTGCATTCACTGGACCGCCCGCCTTCATAGCAGATTGTAACTCTCCTTTTAATTCCTTCATAAAGGACTTTACGGTCGCCCGGGAAGCATTGACACGATCCTCTACATCACTGGCAAGCACAGGGGCTGCAGCCAGAGCAAATATGATTGAAGTGATGATTGTGCGCATTTGAATCTACTCCTTATAAAAAAAAGTTCTAGTAACTTAACACGGTCGTGTTGTCTGCAAATAGTGCCGGGAGTGTCCCCGAAAATTTGATGCCTTCAAGGACTTCTTCTTTCTTCATCCCACCTACATTTTTCATACACATTTTACAAATTATAACTCGTCCACCAGCTTTCATGAATCCTTTTAGCATTTCAGGAATGGTTTTGCCATTCGCATACCTGTTCTGAGGTATGGTTTTATCTGCCCATCTGACCCCTTGAGCACTTAGGAATATGGTCACTGGTATTTTCTCCGTACTCAGCACCTTGTTGCTGATTCCTACAGCCATGGCAGCGCGATCAAGATTGTCAGTTGTTAAACTGACAAAAAGCCTTTTTTCAGCTTCAGCAGTCAACCCTGCAGAACTATTTCCGAAATAAAATAAAATAATTAAAATTATGGATAGTGATTTGTTCATAGCTAATCCTCTATGTGAGATTAAAATATTTAAGAATGGCACTGACCATTGACCAATACTGGCAGTTCAGGAATTAATAATTAATTTATAGACTGTGTTATAACTGCGCAACGCGACATTTTGTCGCATCATAAACGCATATAATCTCAAATAGGCCAAAGAGGAGATGGAGCCTGATTTCCCGGCCGCAAAGTATAATGAACGGTTGCGATAACAACATCAGAAAAGATGAGAATCATCTAGGAAAAAGCTGAAAAAACTCTAATCACATGAGTTTTTACTCTGACTCCATTTATTCTTATTGGCGTGCTCAAGCAGGGATTGGTTATTCGGACAAAAACTCATATCCTTTTCCGGTACACCTTTTTTCAGACAACGATCACAAGTACTTAGCTCTGTACATCCACGACAGGCCGACACATGCCTTTTTATTTCATTCACAGGTACGACCTGGATATATTGACCTAATGGAATATTTAACAGTGCCAACATATCACTTAAGCGCAGGTTTTTAACGACGTGAAGTAATCTCTGCCGTGTCTCGGCTTCATCAAGCACTTGGGAATCTTCATCATATTTGAACATGACGGTAAGGGTGATGATCAGGGCGACCACGCACAAAACCAGAGTCAACGCATCAATAATCATATCTAAACCCTCACGAGCTTTACTAAAACCTACTACATTCACCAGGTTGAAGTTATTGACACAGATCAAGAACTGACGGCTTATACAGACAGAAAACAGGTCTGATTGAGCTAACTTATAGAAAGCAGCACATAAAAAACACTTATTGTTATCACCGGAATAATACGCAAGGTCAGAAGGGAATTAATAAAAAGTTGAGTCGCCTTATTTTATAAATACTTGCTCTCTCAGAGGCGGCTTCCTCTATAAACTGCGCCTGCATTACTCTAGTTTCTCCATGGCCCAGGCCAGCAACTTCTCGACTCACGTCTCCTCGGCTTACTCTGCTTGGAGTCGTGCCTCGCCCTTGCGCATCCTTGTGTTCGTAACTCCTGCGTAACCCAGACCACTTACTCGACCTCGGTCTCACCTTGTCCCTGCCGTCATCACTCGATTTTTAAGGTTGTACGTACACATACCCCTGATATTGAAAATCGGTGACAGCCGTAATGCCGGCAGTGACATATTCAACACCGTCAATGATATTGATAGTGGCATCACCTGCGGGCAACAGTCCGTTTCGTATCATGGCGCGTGTGGCGTTTTGGCATAAATAAAATTTCACGCCCTGTTGTATCAGTGTTTCAACCTGCCCTCTAAACTGATTCACGGTTTCATCTTTCAACATCAAGGGGCCGCCCTTGGTATGTGCAATCACTGCCATTTCATAATCACGGCCGGGTTTCATGTCATGGGTAATTTCAAAATCATCAATCATTTTTGACAGGTTGAGTAAGGCATAGGGTCGAGTACATTCTGCATTGGAGACATTGTCCATACAGAACTGGTTTGCCTGAACGACGAGTTTCACGCGGCTGCGTCGCTTCAGGCAGTGAGTGATGCTGGCTGAGTCGGGACCAAATTCTTCATCCAGTGTCAAACCGGACACCAGCTCGACAGGACATTTTTCATTACTTCGATGCTGACGGTCATCGTCCGCCATCGCAGAAGAAATCGGAAGCAGGAGTAAAAACAGGCTAAGCAAATACGATGTGATTTTCATGAGTGCACCTTTTATTTGTTACAGAATGTTAACTTCGAAGATGGTTTAAACCTTATTAATAATTGGCTGCATGACTGTATTTGCTTATTTTTTATAGTGAAAATGCCAACTCATAGATTCCGTGATCACATTTTCTACCAATTTATAAAAATTACTAATACTAATGTTATTGAGCGACAAGACGATATGTATTCATAGTGCAGGAGTCACTCGAGTCACCGCTGAGAATTTTGATTATTCATGTCATTATCGCAACACAATAGCATCCTGATTGTTGACGACGAACCGACCGTGCGTGCTCTGTTCAAACGCTACTTGCAGCGTGACGGCTATGAGGTGGTCGAGGCGGCCAGTGGTGATGATGCGATCAGCAAGGCCAGGGCCGCAAATTATGCTGGTATACTCCTGGACCTTAAGATGCCAGGTACGGATGGGATTGAAACCTGTCAGCAGATCCGAGCATTTGCACAACATAAAGCCACTCCTATTCTAATTATCACTGCCACGGAAGAAGATGCGGCTTTATCGGATGCCTTTGAAGCAGGTTGTGATGACTTTATTGTCAAACCCATCAAAGCTGTTGTGTTACGTGCGCGTTTGAAGGGACATATAAAACGCACAGAACTTTATTATCAGCTCGAACGTATTCGTAAAACCCTTAACCGCTACGTCTCACCGCAAACCCAGATTATGGTTGAGCGCTATGCCGGTAACGGATGCTATCCCCCACCGGAAAAACGCGAACAGTGTATTCTGTTCACTGACATACGTGGTTTTACCCAACTCTCGCAACATATCGAACCGGAACACCTGATTACCTTATTGAGTCAACATCTTGCCTACCAGGTTGAACTGGTTTATGAGTACGGAGGATATGTTGATAAGTATGCTGGTGATGGCATTATGAGTGTGTTTGAAGGGGCTGATATGGCGGAACGCAGTTGCCGCTGTGCGCTGGATATTATCCATCATGCCAAAGAACTATTAAGTAAAAAAGCAAATCATCTGTTTGCCGTTGGCTGCGGGATCAGTCAAGGGCAGGTAGTAATCGGTAACATAGGTTCGCCGGAACATCTGGACTACTCAGTAGTGGGTGAAACAGTGAACCTGGCGGCGCGTTTATGCGGTCATGCCGAGCCGATGTCCATCATTGTATCTGATACCGTCTATGCAGAAACAAAAAATATTTTATCCCTGCATTTTTCCTCACAACAGAGTATCAAGATTAAAGGATTTGAACAGCCGGTTACAACTTATGAGCTAGGCAGAGGCTGAAATTTTCTCGTAGTAGGCGCAGCGGGAGACATACCACCATTATTTAAAATATACAGCAAAAACATGGTCTGTCCCTTATTATTCGTTGACTAGTCTACTCTCCTGAGACTCATCAGTGCATTTTCTGCCTTCGCACCCAAATAGACATATAAACCCAGGCCAATTAACAAGCCAATTGAAGTTAACATTATCCACACAGCGGGCATCATGTCGCCATTATCTGACAAGGCTGCTTTAAACATCATTAGCAGCCCTTCTATCGAAACAGCAATTAAAATCGCTGCAATAAAACGCGTAATCGTTCGCCGGGTGGAACTATGACGATAGATATCTTTCTGCATTAACACTTCTTCTTCGAGGATTGTTTTACCCAGATCAAAAACCGCCAGCCCGAGCGTCAAATAGATAATCACCCCAAAAGGCTTTAAATGTCTTTCCGTACTCGAGGCCATACCCAGAAATAACTGCACAAGATCACTGAACGCCGAAAACAATAATACACCCACAACACAAAAAAGACCTGCAACAATGAGCGTATAAACAGTTCCGAATATGGGAGTAAAGCGTTTGCGCTTTACATCACCCATAAATGATTCAATGGTGGTTGATAAATCGATATCAACAACAAGATAACCCATAACATTTCCATCTGTGTCATAGGTTTTCAAGGTTGCGGAAATACAGATGTTCTGACCGGCACTTGATAGATAGGGTTCTGTCACCACAACTTCATCGCTGTCCCTGGCTAACAAATAATACGGTCGTCTGCTGCGATCCTTGCCCTGAGCCTTTATTTTTGCCGCCGACAAGTGGGGATTACAGGCGATGTTCGGGCTGGTCTGCCGGCCCGTCTCATCCAGAGTGTAGATTAATTCCACAAATGGGTAATTCTTAGTGACATCACACATGGCTGCTTTTAGTGCACTTACTTCAGAGAACAGGGCGGGATGATCAATCCCTGTCATGATCGAGGCAAGCAACTCTCGAATTGCGGTCCGATATTCATGATATCGTTCTATGGTACTCAGATAACTCATCTTACTCATGACCCGCCACCTCTTGGTTACCTGCAACAGTGCTTGCATACGTCATACCAAACTGGAATAAATAACGTATTGAAATAACTGAACAATTTTTTAGATATTATTTCGACATGGCCGTATAGCGCACACTTGTGTGGCAATTTCAGGTTTGACTGCCTCTTTAAAGCGCTAACAGACATCAAGTGCCTGTTGCATCCAGCAAAATATACAGATCAAGGGCAAGGCAGCGAATGGTGACGGGCAGAAAAGTGCCTGACATGTCCACCGCTGTTGCGTGTTGGCAAAAGCTTA
>JASFLV010000214.1:0-5420 GCA_050117915.1 Thioalkalispiraceae bacterium
GGCAAAGCAATTGCTTTGGGGTTAGCAAAAGATGGTTTTGCGGTCACGGTTCATTGCCGTTCCGGTAAAGAACAGGCCGATGGGGTCGTTAAACAGATCATCGATGAGGGTGGCGAGGCCGACCTTATCCAATTTGATATCAGCGATCGTCAACAGACTCGTCAGGCACTCGAAGCCGTTATCGAGGGAAAAGGCGCTTACTATGGAGTCGTAAGTAATGCAGGGATTACCCGCGATGGTGCCTTTCCTGGTTTGACTGAAGATGATTGGGACCAGGTGATCCACACCAATCTCGATGGTTTTTTTAATGTCGTGCAACCCTTAATTATGCCCATGGTCAGGGCCAAACAGGGTGGACGGATTATCGGGATGTCGTCGGTCTCGGGTGTCATGGGTAACCGCGGACAAGTCAACTACAGTGCTTCTAAAGCAGGATTGATTGGTGCTATCAAATCGCTTGCGCTTGAGCTGGCGAAGCGAAAAATAACCGCAAACTGTGTTGCGCCAGGATTGATCGAAACCGATATGGTGGATGAAGAGATTGTCAACGAGGCAATGAAGTTTATTCCGGCGCAACGTATGGGGAAACCGGAAGAAATTGCAGGCCTGGTCAGTTATTTATTCTCAGATAATGCAGGATATATCACGCGCCAGGTAATTTCAGTGAATGGTGGTATGGCATGACAAGACGTGTTGTTGTCACAGGGATGTCAGGTATTACAGCGCATGGAACGCATTGGGATCAGATAAAACCAAAATTGATGGAAGGCAAGAATGCTGTCCGTTATATGAAAGCCTGGGATGTGTACGAAGATATGCGTACCCGCGTGGCGGCACCCATCATAGACTTTAAACAACCGGAGCATTATACCCGCAAACAGGTGCGAAGTATGGGCCGCGTTGCCCTGATGGCGACCCGTGCCTCGGAACTGGCTCTGGAGCAGGCGGGTTTGTTGGGTGACCCTGAGATCCAGTCGGGAAATACCGGGATTGCTTATGGCGCTTCCTCAGGGAGTTCCAATGCAGTTAAAGAATTTGGTGCGATGCTGTTACATGAAACGGCCGCTTATATGAAATCCACCTCGTATATCCGTCTCATGAGTCATACCGCGCCGGTCAACGTTGGGGTATTTTTCGGGCTACGGGGGCGGATCATTCCCACCAGTAGCGCCTGTACTTCAGGTAGTCAGGGGATTGGCTATTCATACGAATCCATCAAGTATGGCCTGCAGGACATTATGTTAGCCGGCGGCGGAGATGAACTCTGCCCGACGCAGGCAGCCGTGTTTGACACCTTGTTTGCGACCTCGGTAATGAATGATACACCAGAATTAACACCGAGACCTTACGATAAAAATCGTGATGGATTGGTGATAGGTGAAGGCGCCTGTACCTTGATTCTTGAAGAACTTGAGCATGCCAGAGCACGAGGTGCGAAGATCTATGCCGAGGTGGTGGGGTTTGGTACCAATTCAGACGGTGCCCACGTCACCCAACCGGCTTCTGAGACCATGGGGATTGCCATGCAAATCGCGCTGGATGATGCCGGTTTACCCGCAAGTGAGATTGGTTATGTCAGTGGTCATGGCACCGCTACCGACCGTGGAGATGTTGCGGAATCACAGGCAACAGAAAGAATTCTTGGAAATAAAGTGCCAATCAGCACGTTAAAAAGTTATTACGGACATACTCTAGGAACCTGTGGCGCAGCGGAGGCATGGTTATCAATTGAAATGATGAACTGTGACTGGTATTCACCGACGATCAATTTAACTGAAGTCGATCCAGAGTGTGGGGAGCTGGATTATATTATGGGTGAGGGGCGTAGCATGAATAACGAATATATCATGAGCAATAACTTTGCTTTTGGGGGGATTAATACCTCGCTAATCTTTAAGCGCTGGCAATAGCATGTAATGGTGTCAAATGAAAAAGGGACTGTGCAGTCCCTTTTTTGTTGGTAAGCTTATATCTGACTAGATTCTGGCAAGATTTGTTCTTATCGCGCCATGTAATTTTTCTACCCACTTGTTATACGTTCCATGGATAGTCTGGCCATTATATTTTAAGTTACTGCTATCTTTGTAATTGATGCTATAAGATTCTGTTGAATAACTAATCTCGACTTTGGCCATATGCCCCTGACTGAATAGAGTCGCTTGAATGATGCCTGGCTGAATCGATTGCATCTGCCAACCGAGTCTGGAACCTGCCAACACGATGGCACGTTTTACATCCTTGAGGTTTTTATTGCCTGATTTTGCAACAATAGGGGAATTGTTGTAATTGACAACTGGATCGTTGCTTCCGCAACCCGCAACAGAAAATATACTGATAAGCAGGGCAATGAAAGCAAACTTCTTAAATAACATAACGATCTCCTTCCTGATTTTCTTGACTAAATGGCCGTTCTCGTACGCTTTATCGGCCAATCGGTATAGAACTATATATCAAAACGTGGTTTGATACCTCGACCAGGCCTGATTTTTGACAGGAGGCTCAATGAAAAATTACCTCGCTTTTGCCCTGTTGCCGTTACTGTTCAGTTGTAGTCTTTACCCCACTGTCCCTATGGAAGTCTCCCGCTTCGATGCAGGTGAAAAACCTGCCAGACACTTGATTGTCCTGATCAGTGGTCGTGGCGCGAGTGCAAGCTATTTCCAGGATAATCGATGGGTGCAGATAGCCCGTGAGCATGGCATCCAGGCAGATTTTGTGTCCCCCTATGCACATTATGGTTATTACATGACGAGAGCGTTGCTACCCAGGTTGAAAGAAGACGTCATCATTCCAGCCAAACAACAGGGTTATCAAACAATCTCCCTGGTGGGGATTTCCATGGGGGGGCTGGGCTCAATCCTGTACAGCCAGCAACACCCCGAGGATATTGATAGAATTTATCTACTCGCCCCTTATTTAGGCGATAATCGTGTTCACCAGCAAATCCGTGCCCAGGGCGGTCTGGCAAACTGGGAAATGCAGCAAGAGAACGCGGATGACTGGAATTATTATATCTGGCAGTTTTTAAAGGAGTTCACCCAGCACCCACGACAACGAGAAAATCTCTTTCTCGGTTATGGCCAGCAGGACACCATGCAGGGTGTTGATATTCTGCAGCAGAGTCTTCCAGATGATCAGGTCATTACTATCCCCGGTGGTCATAAGGACGTGGTGTTTACCCGGTTATGGGAGTTAATGCTGGTGAAGGGATTTCTTGATGCGCCGCATTCCCTGGCAAAAATGTGATAACATTCCCCGCGTCTTTCAGGGTGTCTCACTTCTGCAGTGTCTTATTGCATATTTCAGGTTGCCATAGTTTAATTGATGTCTTATAAAACCCGGTCAATTTCATTAGCAAATTATAAATGACTAATATATGGGGCGGTTGTTCGCCAGGTAATTTGGGGTAGCCCTTTGAAATTTCATCATTTCAGATATCGTGACGCAGTATTTGCTGCCATTTGGCTGTTAGCTAATTTGTGGGGCTATTCAGCACCACTTTATGCACAACAGCAGCTTACCGAGCAAGATTACTTCGCTGAGATTCCCCTCGTGCTCTCCGCAACGCGCCTACCACAATCAGCCCGGGAGGCACCGGTTGCGATCACGGTTATTGATCGTGAAATGATCGAGGCATCCGGTTATACGGAAATCCCGGATTTACTCAGGCTGGTTCCCGGATTCCTGGTGGATTATGACAGCGGTCATATTCAGGCCGCCAGTTATCATATGCTGACCAATCGTTTTGTGCGGCAACAACAAGTGCTAATCGATGGCCGCTCCGTTTATAGCCCCAATTTCGGTGGCGTACCCTGGACCGAATTACCGATTACGATTGACGACATTGAACGGATTGAGGTTGTGCGTGGGTCCAATGCCGCGACCTACGGTTCAAACTCGATGTTGGGTGTCATCAATATTATTACCCGTGATGTAGTGTTGGATCGCGGCACAAGCCTCAGAGTCAATGCAGGGAGTAATAACTTACGCGAGACATTCCTTCGATATGGAAATTCATCCGGGAAACTCGACTATCGGCTTAGTGCTGCCTATCGTGCAGATGATGGTTTTGAACAGCGCTACGATGGCAAAATAGTCAGATTATTTGATAGTCATTTTGATTACCAACTGAATGCTAAGGATAGTCTAAGTTTTCAGGCAGGTTATTCCGAGGGACCAAGAGAAGAAGATAACACGCTCGATACAGCTATCCCTGATCACGTACGTGAAACGTTTAGTCAATATCAACAAGCAAAATGGCAACATACCACCAGCAGTACGAACGAGTATTCGCTACAGTTTTATCACACCCAACTCGCAGAAAATAAATCCTACACCAGAACCGATATCCCGATTTTGATCGATGAGTATCAGAATTCTGAACGTTATGATCTTGAATTCCAGCAAGTCCTCAGCCCCTTCGATGGTACACGGGTTGTCTGGGGCGCGAGTTATCGCTTAGATAAAGTATTGAACCCGCTTTACCTTGGCACACAGGAGGCATTAGAAAAAAGAACGCGCCGGCTATTTGGACATGCAGAACACAGACTCACTCCGCAACTATCTCTCAATGCAGGCTTAATGCTGGAAGATAACGACATCACCGGGACCGAATTCTCTCCCCGAGTAGCCTTCAATTATGATATTGGTCAAAATGATACTTTACGCGTGTCTTATTCCAGGGCGACACGGACGCCGACACTATTTGAAGAATACCCCAATACCTTCATAACGAACCCTTTCTATGATCAAGTCTTTATTGATAATGGAAGTATTGAGAGTGAAACGGTCGATAATTATGAGCTTGCCTGGGTTGGTCATAGTAACGATCGAAAACTAATCTATGATGCCAAGATATTTCGCGAGGATATTGAAGGCCTTATTACCTATGCGCATCTAACTCCATTTCCCGACATTGATAACCGGGCCAGTTATTTTGATAATTTTGACGATGCCAAGATAACCGGTTTTGAAGGCTCATTGGACTACCGTCCCAATCAAGATATCCGGATTTACCTGACGTATGCGAATATCGACATTGAGTCGGATAATGTGCGTGATCAATACGCGACATCTGCACCAGAACATTCTGCGTATTTAATGAGTATTTTTAAATTGCCAGACAATTATGGTACCAGTTTTAGTGTTTATTATCGTAGTGAAATGAAACCGCTGGCGCGAAGAACAATTGATCCCGAAACAATGCCGGAATACACGCGCGTCGACTGGCGATTGAGCAAAACAATTGATGAGGCGGATACCAAACAACAAATTGCCTTTGTGGTCCAGAATCTTTTCGATAATGTGGATACCACAATATTGAATAATTTCAAAGGCCGTGAATATTACTTCACCTACAAGATACATTTTCGTTAATGCAGCCACTTAAAATGTATACGAGAAGACCTGGCATCTATAAC
>JASFLV010000215.1:0-5408 GCA_050117915.1 Thioalkalispiraceae bacterium
GTGGACTGAAGACTGGGCTGGATGTTGTCAAGGCGGCGATTCTCGGTGCAGAGAGTTTTGGTTTTGGTACTGGACCGATGATCGCAATGGGCTGTAAATATTTACGCATCTGCCATTTAAATAATTGTGCGACCGGTGTAGCGACGCAGAATAATATCCTGCGTATGGAACACTACAAGGGTGAAGTCGAATGGGTAATGAATTACTTCAAGTTTATTGCCCAGGAAGTGCGTGAGTTACTAGCCCAACTGGGTTGTCGTAAATTGACCGACGTGATCGGGCGCACGGATTTATTCGAAATGCTCGAGGGCAGGACCAGTAAGCAAAACAAACTTGATTTGAACCCGATTTTATCCGACGGTGGTGTTGAGCAACATAAGGCTCGCTATTGTATTGCACCCAAGAATGAACCTTTTGATCGTGCTGAACTGGCCGAGCAAATGGTCAAAGATGCAATGCCCGCGATTGAGGCAAAACAGGCGGCTGAATTTAGCTATAGCGTCAGCAATATCAATCGCTCAATTGGGGCGCGCCTCTCCGGCGAGATTGCTTTACGTCATGGTGATCAGGGTATGGAAGACACGCCGATCACGCTAAAACTAAACGGTACTGCTGGACAGAGCTTTGGTGTCTGGAATGCTGGTGGTTTACATATGCACCTTGAGGGTGATGCTAATGATTATGTTGGTAAAGGCATGGCCGGTGGTAAGCTGGTTATCTATCCGCCGAAGAGTAGTACCTTCAAGTCTCATGAGACCACGATTATTGGTAACACCTGTTTATATGGTGCCACGGGCGGTAAATTATTTGCCGCCGGCATGGCAGGGGAACGCTTCGGGGTGCGCAATTCTGGCTGTACCACAGTGGTAGAAGGAATTGGTGACCATGGTTGTGAATACATGACCGGCGGAGTCGTTGTGGTACTGGGTGATACAGGTATCAACTTTGGTGCAGGTATGACCGGTGGTTTTGCTTATGTTTACGATAAACAAAATAACTTTGCAGATAATTACAATCATGATGTTGAGATCGTAAGGATTGCACCTGAGCATATGGAAGCGCATCGTCATCACCTACGTGGGCTTATCGAAGATTTTGTTGAAGAGACGGGTAGCCAGCGTGGGCAGGAATTATTGGATAATTTTGCTGATGCAATTGCCAAGTTCTGGTTGGTTAAACCTAAGGCCGCAACCCTTGATTCATTAATCGATGACATGCAGCGCCGTGCAGCGTAAGAGAAGAAGTAAGAGATCATGGCTAATAATTTTCAATTTGTAGATGTTCCAAGAATCGATCCGGTAAAAAAGGATGCGGATGAGCGTATCAAGGAATACCGTGAGATTTATGGTAATTTTAGTGCTGAGAGTGCTGCGCAACAGGCAGATCGTTGTCTTGCCTGTGGTAATCCTTATTGTGAATGGAAATGTCCGGTTCATAACTATATTCCAAATTGGCTCAAGCTGATTTCCGAAGGCAATATTCTCGAAGCCGCGGAGCTGTCACATCGGACTAACTCATTACCGGAGATTTGTGGGCGGGTTTGCCCGCAGGATCGTCTCTGTGAAGGGGCCTGCACGCTTAACGATGGCTTTGGTGCTGTCACGATTGGTGCGATTGAACGCTATATTAGTGATACTGCGTTTGCCCAGGGCTGGAAACCGGATTTGTCGGATGTCACCCGGACCGATAAAAAAGTTGCCGTGATCGGAGCGGGTCCCGCGGGTCTGGGCTGTGCTGATGTGCTGGCGCGCAACGGTGTCGATGTAACTGTCTACGAAAAACAACCTGAAATCGGTGGTCTGTTAATGTTCGGGATTCCAGAATTCAAACTGGAAAAAGAAAAAGTTAAACAGCGCCGCAAGATCTTTGAAGACATGGGTATCCTGTTTAAGACCGGTGTTGAGGTAGGCAAAGATATTCAATTTCAGGAGCTGATTGATGGATACGATGCGGTGTTCCTGGGGATGGGAACATATAGTTATATGCAGGCAGGCATCCCCGGGGAAGATTTACCCGGTGTCCATGCAGCACTGGATTTTTTGATTTCTAACGTGAATCACTGCTGGAATTATGAAAAGGATCCGACCGATTATATAAGCCTGGAAGGTAAAAAGGTGGTCGTCCTTGGTGGTGGTGATACGGCAATGGACTGTAACCGTACCTCAATTCGTCAGGGGGCTGCCTCGGTGACTTGTGCCTATCGACGCGATGAAGCGAACATGCCGGGCTCCAGACGCGAAGTGGCAAATGCCAAGGAAGAAGGGGTACATTTTTTATGGAACCGTCAGCCCGTCGAAATTATCGGGGATGGCAAGGTCGAGGGTATCAAGGTTATCACGACTGAACTGGGCGAAGCGGATGAACGTGGTCGGCGCAGCCCGGTACCGATTGAAGGCTCAGAAGAAGTCATTCCAGCCGATGCAGTCATTGTCGCCTTTGGTTTCCGCCCCAGTCCGGCTGACTGGTTTGCTGACTTCGGTATTGAGCTGGATGAACGTGGCCGGGTAAAAGCGCCTATGTATCAGGACCACAAGTACCAGACAAGCAACGAGAAGATATTTGCCGGTGGTGATATGGTGCGCGGCTCGGATTTGGTGGTCACCGCGGTATTCGAAGGGCGTGAAGCCGCTGAAGGCATCCTTGATTTTCTTGAAGTTTAAACAATAAAACCACGGGTTCACGGGGGAGCACGTGGTCTTCATTGAAATATAATTTCCCTTTAACCCATAGTCCTTGTGATTAAACATAATGTCTGAATTACAAAACGATCGTTTATTAAAAGCTTTACTACGTGAGCCCGTTGATGTCACACCCGTTTGGATGATGCGCCAGGCAGGGCGTTACTTGCCAGAATACAAGGCGACACGTAAAAAGGCGGGCAGTTTTCTCGAGCTTTGTAAAAATCCTGAGTTGGCCTGCGAAGTGACCATTCAGCCTCTGGATCGTTTTGCCCTGGACGCAGCGATCCTGTTTTCGGATATTTTGACCATCCCTGATGCGATGGGCCTGGGACTTTACTTTGCCGAAGGTGAAGGCCCCAACTTTAAATACCCGGTGCAGGATAAGGCGGCAGTGGACAAGTTATTCGTCCCCGATATGGAGCAGGAGCTGGGCTACGTCATGGATGCAGTACGCACGATTCGTAAGGAACTGGATGGACGTGTCCCGCTGATCGGTTTTTCCGGGAGTCCCTGGACACTTGCTACCTACATGGTTGAAGGCAGCAGTAGTAAAGACTTCGCCAAAGTAAAAGGCATGCTCTACGATGACCCGGCGAGTATGCATAAGTTGCTGAAAGTGACTGCCCAGGCAGTATCGCAATATCTAAATGCGCAAATTGCTGCAGGGGCGCAGGCGGTCATGATCTTCGATACCTGGGGGGGTGCATTAACGACAAGAGATTACAAGGCATTCTCTCTGAACTATATGCAACAAATTATTGCTGAGCTGACCCGTGAAAACGAAGGTCGTAAGGTCCCGGTGATTATGTTTTCCAAAGGGGGTTGTCAGTGGCTGGAAGACCAGGCCAATGCCGGTGCCGATGCCCTTGGGCTTGACTGGACGATTGACATTGGCCTTGCCCGTCAGCGGGTGGGTGACAAGGTTGCTTTACAGGGCAATATGGATCCGACCGTGTTATATGCCTCGCCCGAACGCATCAGGGAAGAAGTTGCGACGATCCTGGAAAGTTACGGTAAAGGTAGTGGTCATGTCTTCAACCTGGGGCATGGTATTCACCAACACGTCAAGCCAGACCATGCCGGCGCCTTTGTTGATGCGGTCCATGATCTTAGTAAGCCTTACCACTCCTGAGTTAAGTAAAATTATTATCGGTAGGCAGTAAAAAATTCACATTTGAGTAGTAATCAAAGGTGGGCATGGCGCACCTTTTTTTTGTAAGATGACCCTTCCAGTAATATTGACGAGGTAGCAAAATGCGATTACTGCATACCATGCTGAGAGTAGGCAACCTGGAGCGGTCACTATCATTTTATACTGAAGTGCTTGGAATGAAGCTGCTACGCCAGAAGGATTATCCGAATGGTCAATTTACCCTGGCATTTGTAGGTTATGGCGATGAATCCGAAAATACGGTGATTGAGCTAACCTATAACTGGGATACAGATAAGTATAATTTGGGTGATGGCTATGGACATATCGCGATTGAGGTTGATGATGTCTATAAGGCCACTGACGAGATCAAACAACGCGGTGGCAAGATTATTCGTGATGCCGGGCCAATGAACGCGGGGACGACAATTATCGCCTTTGTTGAGGATCCGGATGGGTATCCGATCGAGTTAATCGGTAAAAAACACTAGAAAAAATAGCCACCCAACAAGTAGAAGAAAGCTTGATCCGAATCAATTTACTCAGTGCTATAACCGCTAAAATATTAACAATATTTGATTTACAATCTTAATCATTCAATTCGTGTTGCAGGAGGCTTTGCTATGACAACCTGGATAATCGTGGCCGATGCAAGTCGTGCCAGAATCTTTGAAAGAACAGGTTCTTCAAAAGATATTCATGAGAAGGAGACCCTGACTCATCCGGCAAGCCGCTTGCATGAACAGGAATTGACCAGTGACCTGCCTGGCCGGGCATTTGATAGTGAAGGCGCAGGGCGGCATGCAATGGGGAGCAAACATGAGCCAAAACAGAACGAAGCCGATGAGTTTGCCAGGCAATTAGCAGAGCATGTTGACAAGGCGCGGGCAGAAAACAGGTTTACTAAGATTATCGTGGTTGCGGCACCGGCGATGCTGGGTGATTTGCGCAATCGGATGACTGATGAAACTAAAAAGCTGGTTGTCAACGAGATCGATAAGGATCTGACCCAACATACTATAGAAGACATACAGCAGCACCTGGCTGCACATTAATCCGGAGAGATGTACCGTTGGTTAGCGATCATAGAGATCACGCAATTCCTGTTTTGCCTGTTCGAGAACCTTTTTTTGATTTGCATCCAGTTTGCGGCCTGCGCGGTTGATATAGAATACCAGCATCGACATGGCTGAACGAAAAGGTTCGGCTTTGCGGCGTTTGCTTTGCTCGGCAGATTTCTTCAGAGACATTGCAATCTTCCTAGGGTCATCCCAGGTAAATACACCTTCTTCCAGGTCAAGTGCATCGCTTTCCCGGGTAACTCTAGCGGACCAATTTTTAGATTTTTTCGCCGGCATACAACCATTGTCAACAAGTATATTTAGTATCAAGTTTAGTCGAATTAACTACAGATGAAATTCCGATTTGCCGAAAACTGCTATAGTTAGCCTTCTTCCTTTTATCATAGAAAAAAATTACAATATCTGAATGAAAATTACCGGCAATATCAATAAACTCAGGACTGAACTTGTCTCACCGGTCAACTATTCATTACCGATTAATCAGGAATTGGTCCC
>JASFLV010000216.1:0-5402 GCA_050117915.1 Thioalkalispiraceae bacterium
TTAATGTTATCCGCATCCAACAAAGGCCTCGCATAAATCTTTGCCCCACGACCACTAATAATGTAGTCACCATAATTTGAGACGATAAAGGGCGCGCTGTTTAATGTCGCATTGTCCAGAATATAGGGACGCGTCAAAAAGGCAGAGATTGCCGACTTGGGGATGGTATCGATGGCCCGTCTCAGCTTTTCTTCACGTGCAGAGGGGCTCAATTTTACCGTCGTCAGGTCAGTACGGGGGGGAGGGGGCGGTGGTTCACCTTCCGCGCCCACGATCGATATCGATGGTTTGCCATCACGCCAGGTCAGGGCGATCACGTCGCCGGGATAAATCAGGTGTGGATTGCGAATTTCAGGATTAACGTGCCAGACCTCGGGCCATAGCCAGGGGTCTTTGAGAAAGTGGCTCGAGATATCCCACAGGGTATCGCCTTTTTTGACCACATAGCGGTCTGGGATACCTTCCCGGATAGGTGAAGCAGCGGGCATATCCGGCTCCGGTGCAGCGGGTATGGCTTCAGAGTTATCAATCGGCTCACTGCGTAGCACTTCTTCAGGAGGGGGTGAATCAACCACCGGTTTTGCCGATTCAGGCTGCTCCGGGCTACTACTACACGCCACCACTGTAAAAAGGCCAAAAGCCGTAAATAGTGACAGATTTATTCTAGGACTCTTATTCTGTATCATTAGAACACCCTCAGATGGGCAAGATTTAAACTATATTTAGTTAGGTACATCAACCACCCGAGGCAGATGATATCCTGTAGTATCATAATGTTAGCAGCTTTTTCTACAAATGTACTATAAATAACGAACGAAATCCTATGGCATTACTCAATATATTACATTTTCCCGACGAGAGGCTTCGGACCATCGCACAACCCGTGGACGAGGTAAATGACGAGGTTCGCACCCTGGTCGATGATATGTTCGAAACCATGTACGCTGCTCCTGGTATCGGCCTCGCAGCCACGCAAGTTAATGTTCATAAACGCATAATTGTGATCGACATCTCAGAGGAGAAAGATCAGCCCCTGTGCCTGATCAACCCGGAAATCACAGAACGGGATGGCGTTCAGACCTATGAAGAAGGCTGTCTCTCCGTTCCCGGCTTCTATGAAAACGTCGAACGCGCCGAAAGCATCACCGTCAGAGCCCTCGACAAAGATGGCAAGGAATTCACCCTTAGCACCGACGGCCTGCTCGCTGTCTGCATCCAGCATGAAATGGACCACCTGCAGGGTAAGTTGTTTGTCGATTACATCTCCGAATTAAAGCGCTCGCGAATCAAAAAAAAGCTGGTTAAACAGCAGAAGAACCTGGAGCCGGTGTCGCTTTGATTTTTCTTTGATTTTTCCTTTATTTTTATTTCTGTTTCGCTCCGCTGAAGCGAGTCCCTTTTTTTTGCTTGCCCAAAAAGAAAGAGACGAAAGAAAAAGGGCACTCCATCGCTGGCTACTCACTCGAATAAATTGACTGTACTCAGTAAGGCTGAGTGATGAGCCAGGGAGGGCGAATCGCAAAGTTTCACTGAGTAAGCCAATAAGCAACGAACGCTTAGCAACTGCCGGGGAAGCATTTCTTTGCCTACTTTCTTGTTGCGACAAGAAAGTAGGTCGGCCCAGTGGGCCGAAACATTCATACAATAAAAATTAAAAGAGAGGGGCTGCTTTAGTGAAGCGAAATAATCTTTAATTAAAGAGAAAAACATTTTTAAATAAAATAAACTACCAAAATGAAAAACCTGAAAATCATCTTCGCCGGCACCCCTGACTTTGCTGCTACGGCACTGCAAAAATTACTGGACGAACAATATGAAATCATCGCTGTCTATACGCAACCGGATCGCCCCGCTGGCCGGGGTCGCAAATTAAAACCCAGCCCGGTGAAGGCGCTGGCACTGGAACATAAGATTCCAGTAGAACAACCGGTTAGCTTTAAAGAAGAGGGTGCCCTGGATAAACTTGCCAGTTACCAGCCTGACTTAATCATCGTCGCGGCCTATGGTCTGTTATTACCTGTCTCAGTATTAGCAATTCCAAAATGGGGTTGTTTGAATATTCATGCCTCGCTGTTACCTCGCTGGCGCGGAGCTGCACCGATACAACGCGCGATCCTCGCAGGTGATAAGGAAACCGGGATCACCATCATGCAAATGGATAAGGGACTGGATACCGGTGATATGTTAATAAAACATTCTACACCCATTCACAATGATGACACGGGCGGCAGCCTGCATGATCGACTGGCTGAACTGGGCGGGCAGGCTATTGTTGAAGCACTCAAGTTACTCGAACAGAATCAACTCAATCCAGAAAAACAGGACGATAGCCAGGCAACTTATGCAAAAAAGCTTTCCAAGTCTGAAAGTGACATTGATTGGTCTAGAACCGCTGAAGAGATCGATCGTCAAATCCGTGCCTTTGATCCCTGGCCAGGCAGCCAGACACGGCTGGATGAGAAAGTGATCCGCATCCAGGCGGCCCAAATTCTTGATTCTTTAACAGAAGATCAATCGGGTTGTATTCTGGCCTACGGTAAACAAGGTATCGACGTGCAGTGTGGTAAGGGGCAAATAAGAATTACACGATGCCAGCTACCGGGCAGCCGTGCCATGTCGATCAACGACCTGCACAACGGTCACCCCGATCTGTTTGAACCTGGACAGTGTTTTAGTTAACGACTGTATTTTATGTCTTCTACTCGTGCCATCGCCGCCAAGGTTATTTTTGCTGTTGCTCATGAAGGTAGTAACCTGGATGATGCACTGGCAAAACACCTGCCACAAGCAGACCATGACACCCATGCTTTTATCAAAGCGATGTGCTTCGGGGTTATGCGTTTTTATTCTCGCTTGTTATTTTTCCTTGGCCAGTTGCTTGATAAGTCAATTAAAAACAAGGAAAAGTTGATTGAATGTCTGTTACTCGCTGGCATTTATGAAATTTATTATATGCAAACACCCTCGCATGCCAGTGTCTCCGAAATGGTCAGCGCAACACTCGAGCTCAAAAAGCAATGGGCCAAAGGCTTGGTCAATGCGGTGTTAAGAAATGCCCTACGCGAACAAGAGCATCTGCGGCAGCTGGCTGAAGAGAACGAAGGAGCCCGCACGGCCCATCCAAAATGGTTGCTCAAGTTACTTAAAAACCACTGGCCAGATTATTTAGAACAAATCATTTCTGCGAATAATCAGCCAGGACCTTTTACCCTGCGCGTCAATCTACAGAAGACGAGCCGTGACGCCTACCTGACTGCGCTGGCGAAAAGACACTTACAGGCCCATCGCTGCACATATTCTCCTGCCGGTCTGCAGTGCGACACCGCGATGGAGGTGAGTGAACTACCTGGTTTCGGTGATGGATTGATCAGCGTCCAGGATCAGGCGGCCCAACTCTGTGCGAATTTATTAAATCCGCAAGCGGGTGAACGAGTACTGGATGCCTGTGCCGCACCGGGGGGCAAAACCGCACACCTACTTGAAGTTTGCCCTGAACTAGAACTTACTGCCCTCGATATCTCAGCAAAACGTCTGGTCAAAGTGGAAGAAAACCTGCAACGGCTGGGGCTGACTGCACGTATCAGGCAGGGAGATGCACGGCAATTGGGTGACTGGTGGGATCAGCAACCCGTTGATCGCATTTTACTGGATGCACCCTGTAGTGCCACTGGCGTGATTCGCCGCCACCCCGATATCAAGCTGCTGCGCCGGGCAGATGACATTAAAAAACTTGTCGAGACCCAGGCACAAATGTTGTCTACACTCTGGCCCTTGCTCAAAACCGGCGGTATGCTGTTGTATTCCACCTGCTCTATCTTGGCAGAGGAAAATGATCAGCAAATTCAAAGATTTATACAAAACAATGATGATGCCAGGGAGCAGCCAATCCATGCCGAGTGGGGACATGCACGGCCAGTTGGACGCCAGATCCTACCCGGCGAGGATGACATGGATGGATTTTATTACGCACTTATATATAAGACTGGCTAACTTCAGGCTGACAAGCGTCTTAACAAAGCTATCCTTGGCCAGCCTGCTGGCCTGCCTGTCCCTGCCCGCGTTGGGCGATGCCTTCACCATCCGTACGGTGCAGACCAAGCTCATGGACAAGGTCTACACCCTCAGCGCGCAGATTGAATATCAATTTTCTGAGGCAGCCATCGAGGCACTGGAAAATGGTGTGCCTTTAATTGTCCTCATTGATATCGAAGTTGAAAGGGAGCGTAACTGGTGGCTGGACGAAGAGGTTGCGGAGTTACAGCAGGGGTACCTTCTTCTCTATCATGCACTCACAGAGAAATACATTGTCAATAATCTGAATAGTGGTGCCCAGGTCAATTATGACACGCTGCATGGTGCCGTTGCCGGTCTGGGAGAGATTAGCAACCTACCCATCCTGGATGCAAATCTCGCTAGTAGTGATGCCCGCTATGTGGTTCGCCTGCATACTTATCTCGATCTGGAGGCACTGCCTGCACCAATGCGTCCGGTAGCCTATATTTCATCACAGTGGCGACTAGAGAGTGACTGGTACGAATGGCCATTACAGCCCTGAAAAAACTATTCTCCGGTGCTAAACCGATCATTGCCCTGGTCATATTAATTTTGGCCGCGCTGGCTATGCTGAGTGACGCAATTCATGGCACCACCAACCTTGACCGGCTTTTTACCACATTACTGATTATTAACGCGCTGGCCATCATTCTGCTGGTCGGCCTGATCATCAAAAACCTCTACTCGCTGTTAACCGCGCTGAAAAAAAACCTGACCGGCTCAAGATTAACCGCACGCCTGGTATTGCTGTTTGCGCTCATGTCATTTATTCCGGTCAGCGTTGTTTATTACTTTTCACTGGATTTTCTCAAACAGGGTATCGATAGCTGGTTCTCTGTGCGTGTCGAAGGTGCCCTGGATGATGCGCTGGAGCTGAGTAAGGCATCATTGAATATTCGCAAGCGTGAGTTGTTACGTCAGACCAAACAGATCGCCAAAGAATTCAACTCTGTCCCGGATGCATTGACCGCCCTGTCAATCAATGACATTCGTAAAGACCTGGGGGCAACGGAACTTACCCTGTTTGACTCCCAGCGTAATATCATCGCCTCAAGCAGTGATGAATCATCCAAGCTGATTCCCGCACAACTGGATGAAACCATCCACACTTATTTAAAACAGGACATCGATTATGTCGGCATTGAACCGGTCAGGGATGGCAACATTTATGTGATTCGCGTGGCGATCCAGATTCCCAGTGCCGACCCCGTGGGTGAACCACGGATCATGCAAAGCACCTTTAACGTCCCGGAACGGATCAATAATCTGGCCAAGGGCGTACAGGAATCTTACACCGTTTATCGTGAACGAGTTTATTTCCGCGAATCACTCAAAATTTCATTTGTGTT
>JASFLV010000217.1:0-5400 GCA_050117915.1 Thioalkalispiraceae bacterium
CTGGAGAAAGAAAAGAAAGAACTGGCCGATCAAAGTGGTGACGATGCGGTAATCCAACTTGAGAAACTTCAAAAACAAAACAATGCGTTCCAGGTGCGTATCGAAGCAGCGCTGGCCAACCTTAAGGGTGAAACCGTTCCTACCGCAGAAGAACTTGCTGCGATACGACCCAGCTTTCCAATTTGGTACTGGGTTTTACTGATCGCAATGCTGATCATTGGTGCTGTCGCCGGTATCTTCTGGATTGATTATCAACACCGGCGCAAACATGGCGGGTTCCGTTTATAGACAATATTCAACAGCGAAGGACAGGTACATGCAGTACAACAAAGGCCGCTAGTTAGCGGCCTTTTTTATACTCTGAAGCTAATAACCGGTAATGGAAAAGTGCATAAAATCTTTTTGTCGCCCCTGTATCCTGCCACCCCATTTTAAACCGATTCGTTGCAGTGCCTTCACAACGTTACCGTCGGGCTTCAAACTAAATGGATCCTGATGTGGCCGCCAATGGCCACCTCGAATCCTTTTACACTGAGGACCGAACTGAAAACAGTTCGTATATAAACCATTGTGTTTCGGATTAATATCGATCGCCACGCCAAAAGAATGATTGCTAAAGCGGGTACGATTGCCATCTGGATCGATTGGACCTCTGGTTAAACCCACTCGGTAGCCCACAACTTGTTTGACCGGCACGCCATTGATGATTAATCGCTGCAGGCTGTCTTTTAGGTCCTGGGCAAGTAACTTACAGACCTTGAACGACTTGATGCCTGGCAACTGAATTACGGCCTGATCCTGTTCACAAATGCTGCAACCAGTAAGCCTGTCACGTTCATATGCTTGTAGTTCGCTGTAGTTTTTCACAACCTGACGATAGGCCACCGCTCTTTTTTCAGTGACATTCCAGCTCCAGGTGGAATAACTACACTGTTGCGCGGCACTGACTAGTTGGCTGCTCAACAGCAATACGCTAGCCACAAGCATAATTCGGATAAAAGTGATCGCCATCCAAACATTTTCCGCTAAAATGCCTGACTATGAAATACAAAGACTTGCGAGATTTTATCAATATCCTGGAACAGCGCGGCCAGTTAAAACGGATCAGTCAGGAAATCGATCCCTATCTGGAAATGACCGAGATCTGTGATCGCACCTTACGTGCTGGAGGCCCGGCCCTATTGTTTGAAAACCCAAAAGACTTAGATATTCCGGTACTGGGTAACCTGTTTGGTACCCCGGAGCGGGTTGCCCTGGGAATGGGTGAGGAATCCGTGGAGGCCCTGCGCGAGGTCGGCAAGCTACTGGCGATGCTCAAGGAACCGGAACCGCCCAAAGGGATGAAGGATGCATGGGACAAGTTACCGGTTTTCAAACAAGTCCTGAATATGTCGCCTAAAGTCCTGAAAAAAGCACCCTGCCAGGCAAACATAATCGAAGGCGATGCTGTCGATTTAAACACACTGCCTGTCCAGACCTGTTGGCCGGAAGATGCCGGCCCCCTGATCACCTGGGCGCTGGTGATTACCCGCGGACCCGGCAAACAGCGCCAGAACCTGGGTATCTACCGGCAGCAGGTCATTGGCAAAAACAAGGTCATCATGCGCTGGCTGGCCCATCGTGGCGGAGCGCTGGACTTCAAAGAATGGAAAGAGACCCATCCCGGTGAGCCATTCCCTGTTACCGTCGCGCTGGGTGCAGACCCGGCAACCATCCTGGGTGCCGTGACACCGGTTCCGGATAGTCTTTCAGAATATGCCTTTGCCGGTTTATTACGGGGCGATAAAACTGAGGTCGTTAAAAGTATTGGTAATGATCTGCAGGTACCCGCTTCAGCTGAAATTGTTCTGGAAGGGGTTATCCATCCCGACCAAATGGCTGATGAAGGACCCTTTGGTGATCACACCGGCTATTACAACGAAGTCGATCGCTTTCCAGTATTTACCATCGAGCGGATTACCCATCGTGACAACCCCATTTACCACTCGACTTACACCGGACGGCCACCGGATGAACCGGCAGTACTGGGTGTGGCATTGAATGAGGTATTTGTGCCAATTCTGCAAAAACAGTTCCCTGAGATCATTGACTTTTATCTACCACCGGAAGGCTGTTCCTATCGGGTTGCCGTGGTCAGCATGAAGAAGCAATATGCCGGTCATGCCAAGCGTGTCATGTTAGGTGTCTGGTCTTTCCTGCGCCAATTCATGTATACCAAGTTCGTGATTGTCACGGACGAAGATGTGAATGTGCGTGACTGGCAGGATGTCATCTGGGCAATGACAACCCGGATGGACCCGGGTCGTGATACCACTATCATTGAAAACACCCCCATTGATTACCTCGATTTTGCTTCACCGGTATCTGGCCTGGGTAGCAAGATTGGTTTTGATGCCACTAACAAGTGGCCGGGCGAAACCAACCGTGAGTGGGGTCGACCCATTACAATGAGCAAGGAAGTAACACAGCGGATTGATGAACTGTGGGATGAACTGGATATTCTAACTAATCTGGATTAGTCATCCATCTGAATAGTCTTTGGATCGATTTTACTCAGTGCCTGTTTCAGGTTGGGATATTGCAATTTTATATCCAGCTCTTTCAGCATGCGTGAATTGTCCAGTCGCCTGGACTCTCTCAAATAAGAAAGCATACCTTTACTTAATTTCTGTTCCGCTTCCTGCCAGTCAACCGCAGGCGGTCGGGGTAAGTTGAAGTGATCAGCCAGCGTATAAAAATATTCAGTCATGTTACTTTCTGTGCCATCACTAACATTATACACCCGATAACGCGTATCCACCTTTGCCGCCGCCACACAGATGTCCGCAAGATCCTCTTCATGGATGCGGTTGGTTTTGGGTGCCAGTGATTCATGTAACACCGGTACCCGATTCATTATTCTTTTTAGTGGTAAGCGCTTCGCACCATAAATCCCGCCGACGCGCAAAATAACTAACTCAACCTCGTTCTGCTCACACCAGTCACGTAACTGTATTTCCATGTCGAATCGACGGCGCCCCCGATCCACCATAGGATTGGGTGGCTTATCCTCGGTTACTACATCACCCCCACAGTCTCCATAGACCCCGCTTGTGCTAATCGCAATAATTCGTCGCGGCAGGATGGCCTGGCAGGTCAGTTGCGCAAGAAAATGTTGTACGCGTGTATCGATAATTCCATTCGCAGGCGGGGGGACAAAATAATAGACCAGACTATTTGCAGCTATCGCCGGGATAACGGGATCGGTCATGTCCAGGTTGATCTGGCATGCCTTAACGCCTTGTATTTCAAGCTTATTTATTGAGTCCTGGCTGGTGACCAGACCCGTCACCTCGAGCTGATGCGCCTGCCAACGACTGGCAACGCGCCGACCGATGTCACCACAACCAACAATAATCACATTTTCATAGGGTGTAATTTGTTTATTCATTGAGAGATAATGCGCGGCCCTTAATAAATCAGTAGATTAGCAGACTATGCCATTCCAAGTGACGTTTAATCAGTCCAACACCCGGTTTCTTGTCAAACAAAATGAGCGCGTCCTGGATGCAGCGATTCGTCAGGGTATTGGTATGCCTTATGGTTGTCGTGACGGCCAATGTGGCACCTGCAAGGGAAAAATCGTCTCAGGCAAAGTGGCTTACGAACAGCATTTAGCGGCGCTCAGCGACGAGGAAAAACAACATGGGATTGCCCTGTTTTGTCAGGCCTATGCCAAATCTGACCTGGTCATCGATATTCAGGAACTCAAGCACAGCGCTGAAATTCAGGTCAAACGCTTTCCTGCCAAAGTCGCTAGTATTGAACGTATTAGTCACGATGTGATGCGCATCATTCTCAAGCTACCGCCGACCATGCGTTTGCAGTTTTTTGCCGGACAGTACATCGACTTTATATTAAAAGATGGACGGCGGCGTAGTTTCTCTATTGCCAACGCACCGCACGAAGACAAACACATCGAACTGCATGTCCGGCATATCCAGGGTGGGGAATTTACCGGTGAAGTATTTGATAATATGCAGGTCAAAGATATCGTCAGGCTGGAAGGACCACTGGGGAGTTTCTTTTTACGAGAAGACTCCGATCGCCCGGTTATCCTGATGGCGGGTGGAACCGGCTTTGCTCCCATCAAAGGTATTATCGAACATGCCCTGAACAAAAACATCAAACGTGATTTTCATCTCTACTGGGGGGTGAAAACCGCCAACGACCTGTACTTCAATGAGCAGGCGCAAAAGTGGGCAGACCAAAATCCGAATATCAATTACATACCGATCCTGGATAACAATGAGAGCGATCCCGACTGGCAGGGACGCACCGGTTACCTGCCAGAAAATGTCCTAAAAGACTTCAAGGATTTCTCTAATGTCGAAGTTTACGCCTCTGGCCCACCGGTGATGGTGTACGCCGGACGGGATGCGTTTGTGCCGTATGGTATGGATCCGGAGCGTTACTATTCAGATGCCTTCGAATTTTCTAACGACTGAAACCATTTAATTATCTGTCGTGTTTAATCTTAAGCAGTATGACCTGGCCAACTCAAACGACTGACGGCAAAACAGGAAGCCTGGCGGGAACAACTATTAACATATCATCCAGCTTTTCCTCCTGCGCAAGTAGCAGTCCCTGGCGGAAATAGCTGGCGGCTTTATCCGGTTCTTCCAGCTGTTCCATCAATTGACCTAACTCTTTATAAGAGTCAGAACGGGCGCGGATACCAATACTCGCATCCAGATAAGATTGTGCCTTACCCCAAAGCTTGTTTCTTTTGCACAACCGACCGAGGGTCAGTAATAAAATGGAATTGTTTTCATTGCCCTTTAACCAGTTCTCCGCCGTTGCCAACTGTTTATCTGGATCACTGGACTCGATCAAACCATAAAGATAAATAAGTTGATCATCCCAGTTGCGCTTTACCGTCTCACGTACCACTGTCTCAGCATCATCATGTGCATCAAGACTTAACAGGCAACGAGTATAATGCCGAGCCATATCCAGGTCCTGACGTAATCCTTTTGGAACTTGTTGCCACGCAGCCTTAACCTGATCAGGCTTACCACGTTGGGTTGCGATGATTATCAACTCACGATGTACAACACGCTCCAGGTCCTTGAGCTGCTCGCTGTTAAGGATCTTATGTTTTTTTAGATCCGGAATGATTTTCTGCAAGTCACCCCAGCTCCTTAACATCTCATAGATGCGTGCCAGTAAAAAAAGCACGTGTGGGTGTTTGGGTGAATCTGAATGTAGTTGCACCAGTGTTGCCAGAGACTGTTCCAGCTGACCATGCACCAGTTGTAATTCAGCCTGAGTAAGCTGGACCGCAAAGCCTGCACCTTGCATGTTCTTATGAGCAAGGGCGAGATAATTATCACGCCGCTCCGGGGCATCCTGTTTTTG
>JASFLV010000218.1:0-5392 GCA_050117915.1 Thioalkalispiraceae bacterium
GCACGCCACAAGGCGCTTGCCACATCCTTATTGAAGATGATGGTGTTGGTATCGATACTACGCTCGACAAAGACACTCGCGAAGACCATTATGGTTTAAATATCATGTCAGAACGGGCCAAGCGGATTAACGGAAAGCTGAAAATTGAGAGCGAACCTGGCGAAGGAACACGAATCACGCTGACCTTTAAGTATTCCTCTAACACCAAGCCACCCAAACAGACTAACACATCTAATAGTGGCGTTGTCGTTCAACTACCCTCGGCGCAAAGCAAATCATGAGTTTAAGAATCGTATTAATTGATGACCATACCTTATTTCGCGTTGGCCTGGAGGGCTTGTTGACTAGCCGTGGCATCGACATTGTGGCTTCAGTAGATAATGGCGTTGATTGCGTTGCGCTTGTCAAAGAGAAAAACCCTGATGTTGTTTTACTGGATATGCGTATGCCAGACATCAATGGTATTGGTGTATTAAAACAACTACGTGACAACGATCTGGAAATGCCGATTGTAATGTTAACCACCAGTACTGATGAGTCCGATCTGGTTGAATCGTTACGGGCAGGTGCACAGGGTTATCTTCTCAAAGATATGGAGCCGGATGCGCTAGTCATTGCATTACGCGATATCGTTGCGGGCAAGACCGTGGTTGCACCCGATCTAGCACCGGTATTGGCCAGAGCAGTACAAGGCAAGGATGAGGAAGGCCCGATTATTTCCGGCCCCTTTGATGAACTCACTCCCAGAGAGACCGAGATCCTCGGACTATTGGCAGAAGGACAAAGCAATAAGGCAATTGCCAGAAACCTGGGCATTTCCGATGGTACTGTCAAATTACATGTTAAAGCCATTTTGCGTAAATTAAATGTTCACTCCCGGGTCGAGGCAGCCGTGATGGCTGTGGAAAAAGGCTTACAAAAGACTCACACATGAAAACATTTAATCAACTCGTTGAAGAAGCACGTGAGAAGGTCGAAGAACTCTTTCCCTGGGATGTCGAAGAACGCCAGCAGAATAATGAAGACATGCTAATTATTGACGTACGCGAGCCTTATGAGTTTGATGCCATGCACATTAGAGACTCGATCAATGTTCCCAGAGGAATTCTAGAGACAGCCTGTGAATATGACTTTGAAGAAACCATACCCGAGTTAGTCGAAGCGCGTGATAAAACCGTGATTGTTGCCTGTCGCTCGGGAAACCGTAGTCTATTTGCCGCTGATGTAATGCAACAAATGGGTTATAAAACTGTTATCTCATTAAAAACAGGGTTACGTGGATGGAATGAAGCAGAACAACCGTTAGTTGATAAAAATAATCTACCGGTCGATATAGACGATGCTGACGAATATTTTTTACCCAAACTAAAACCTGAGCAACACTCGCCACAAAAATAGCACGATAACCTCTCCTTATCTTTTAGTTATGTAACTTTTGTCACATAACTCTCTTGCATAAAATAATTTCTTTCCCGTATTTAATAATTCGGCTTTAGTTTTTAAGCAACATAGTAAAACTTTATCCTATAAAAACTTTAATCCTTGGATTAATTGAATCTTTGCACTAGATCGGCTACCGTTATGCGTAACATTTCGGTCATAAAGAAATGTCCTACCTACACATAACGATAAGAAATATTGAGTAAGCCGACTACTCAAATACAGATATGGATTGTCACTCAGACCACACGAATGTTTTTCTTCGTGCATCTGACATTAAAAATATATCACTAAAACTATTATTAGGTGCTTTCGCACCACCACCTCGTATTATTTGGAGGATTTTTCATGAGGAGACGTACGTTTTTAAAAATCAGTTCGGCTGCCTTACTCGGTTCTGTTGCAAATGCTTCAGGACTGGTGGCATGGGCACCGCGCGCCGAAGCCGCTACCCTATATAAAACATTTTATATTACTGAAGGACTCATCGAACAAGCTGATGGTGTAGATGTTTACTTTCGTGGGTTTAGCAACAGTAGCAACAGTCTTAATGTGCCAGGCGAAGTACTTGTCATGCAGGTGGGTGACAGCATAAACCTGACAGTACGTAATAATCTTAATTCAAATCATAGTTTTGTCATCGATGAACTAGGCGTGAATACCAGCATTCCTGCTGGCCGCTCTCGCACCATTACCATTACCGCGAATAATCCTGGTACCTATATGTACTACGATGCCGTGGATCTGCCGGATAACCGCCTGGTGGGACTCCATGGTGCACTCGTGGTATTCCCCAATGGAGCTGATACCGAACTGGAACCCGGGCGTGACATGCCGGCACAGGAATTTGTCTGGATGTTTAATGATATTGATCCTGCCTGGCATACCGCGATCATGAATGGTAACAACACACCTAATAATTATATCCCCCGTTACTTCACCCTGAATGGACTCTATGGACGGCCACCCGGTGCGCCAGGGGCAATGGATCCCGCTCTGGACAGCATGGCGGACCCACGCACGGCGATTCATGGACATATCGGTGATCGCACCCGTGTTCGCTGCCTGAATGCGGGCATGGCACAACATGCTGTTCACTGCCATGGCAATCATATGGAATGGTTAAGTTCTAATGGTCGACAGCGCGATCAGATCTGGCTAAAAGACATCATTCCGCTGGATGGTAATGGCGGCACCATGGAGTTTATATTCCCGTTTGATCCTCCTCCCGATGCCTGGCCACGCGTGACCAACACCACCCTCGCACAAGCGGAAGCTGAAGGGCGTCACTTCGCCTACCCCATGCACTTACACGATGAAATGACCCAGACCGCCGGAGGTGGGTTATACATGTTTGGTGCATTGACTGACATTTACTTTGAAGCCAATTAAGGGGGAAGTGAAAAATGGGAAGAAGACGCAGAAGTTATAGTGACGACTCGAGTAGTACAACCGATACCTCAACAACAGATAGCACAACCACATCCAGTAGCATGGATGGCGGCGGAGGAATGGACGATGGAGGTATGGGGGGTGGCGGAATGGGCGGCGCCTGCTATGTCTACCCGATCCGCCCGGCTGAAGTCCCCGCCCTCGATCCTAATCCAGATGTTGTGTTCAGTCGTGGCATCGACATGAATATCCCGATGACCATGGATGATGGCAATACCGTCACCATGTGGGGCTTCTCAGATACTGCCGGTGGTGGCGGTGGCATGGGCGGTGGCGGCATGGGTGGCGGTGCCACCTTCCCTTCGGCGCCGATGCGCGTTCGCCAGGGTCAGGTCTGTCAAACTCAATTGCAGGTCGATATGATGATGTTTCACACCATTCATCATCATGGGATTGAGCCTGAATATCGAAGTGATGGTGTTGGGCATCTCTCCTGGGACGTACAGGGGAATTACACTTACCAGTGGCGTCCGATGCATGCGGGTACCTACTTTTATCATTGTCATACCAATACTGTCTTGCATGCAGAAATGGGCATGTATGGAGCATTGATCGTGGACCCACCATCAGGACCGGGTCGTGCATTTGAAAATGGCCCCAGTTACGAGCGTGAAGCCATCTGGGCCGTGGATGAAATCGACTCCAGCTGGCATAGCCTCGGCTGGGCAGCAGGTACCTGTGGTGGTGATGTTGGCCTGAATGAACTCAACCCGGATTATTTTGTTATATCCGGTGTTGATGGCGCGCAATCCGCCTTAACTCATCCAGCCGTTGCCGTCACCATGAATCGTGATGAACGCTTACTGGTACGATATATCTGTGCCGGTTATCTTCCTCAGGAAATTCGGTTTGGTGGACTCAATGCACAGATCGTTGCCTCTGATGGACGTCCTTTACCACGTTCGGTGAATGTCAGTAAGATCAACGCTGTTTCGGCTGAACGTTACGACTGCATTATTCAGCCGAGTAATCGTGGTACCTATACGATTGAAATCGACATCAAGGACTGGATTACGGGTGATGTCTTGGGGACCGCACGCACCAGGATAACGGTAAACTAAAGTTACTATTCAAGAACGCTTAAAGCAGAAACCTCTCTAACGGACTAGAGAGGTTTTTTTATTTATATTTTCGTATATTTTTTTCGCTCTGATCGTTTGCCCGTCGCTCCAGCCTGGGAAATGATCACACCTTTTATATCGTCCACGTCAACAGGACATTTTTCATGCAGGTAATCTTCATGTAATGGTTGTAGATAATGCACATTATCCTCAATAACCAGTTGCCGGAAGATAAAACCATTTTCTACTTGTGCAAACACATAGCAACCGTGTTCGATGACACCGCCTGGATCGATGACAATAATGCAGCCCTTTTTAAATTCCGGCTCCATACTGTTATCCGTTACCTGTAAGGCAAACGGTTCACTGTTTCCGCATCCACCTAAATCCATGATCTACCTCTAATCTAGTCTCTCGATTAATGCTCTTTCTTCCTGCTGTAAAGTCCAGAGTTCAGCATACAACTGGTTGTTGGCCAATAGTTCACTGTGGGTACCCTGCTCGACAATACGTCCTTTCTCTAAGACAAATATTTCGTCCGCATCGACAATGGTTGAGAGCCGATGTGCAATAACCAGTGCAGTATGGTCTTCCGCCACCTCTTTCAAGGCCTTGAGAATGGCCTGCTCGGATTGCGAATCCAGGCTGGACGTGGCCTCATCAAATACCAGAATTTTCGGGTTTTTCAGGATGACGCGGGCAATGGCGATACGTTGTTTTTCACCGCCAGACAATTTTAGCCCGCGCTCTCCGACCAGCGTTTCATAGCCCTGCGGTAAACTTTCGATAAAGTCATGGACGTAGGCTAATTTGGCCGCCTGCTCGACTTGTGCTTTGCTTGCATCGTTCCTGGCATACTGAATATTGTAGAAAATCGTATCGTTAAACAGCACTGTATCCTGCGGGACGATACCAATCGCCTGGCGCAGGCTATCTTGCGTGACGCTGCGGATATCCTGATCATCAATATAGATATGACCGGCGCTGACATCATAAAATCGAAACAGCAGTCGTGCCAGAGTAGACTTGCCTGACCCAGAGGGACCAACCACCGCAATCTTTTTACCAGGGGGAATTTCAAAACACACATCATGCAAGATGTCGCGGTCCTCATTATAAGCAAAATCCACGTGATCAAATTTCACATGACCGGTTTTAACCACTAGCGTGTTGGCATCATCGTGATCCTGGATTTCCGCCTCGCGTTCCAGCAATCTGAACATCATATCCATATCGGCCAGGGAATATTTAAGCTGTCGATAGACAATCCCCAGAAAACCGAGTGGCATGAATAACTGCAACATTAACGTATTGACTAAAACCAGGTCGCCGAGGCTTAGATTTTCATTAACCACACCTTGCGCAGCAAAGATCATAATCATGGTCACCCCGACCGCAATGATGCTTCCTTGCCCAAAGTTGAGCAATGACATAGAGGT
>JASFLV010000219.1:0-5392 GCA_050117915.1 Thioalkalispiraceae bacterium
TTTTTGCTGCATGGCCACAAGGCGATTTCGATTGTTTTCAATGCGACTGGTTAAAGCAGCGACCTCTTTGTGCATGGCATCTGCTTTTTGTTTGAGTCGTTTGCCACGCTGCTGGTACTCAAGCTTACGTTTAATCACAGAACGGGCAAGGCTCTCGTTGTCTGAATCAAGACATAGATTGATTTCCTGCTGTAACTCGCCCAGTGTTTCCTCAATTTGCTGTTCAAGCAACGGTGTCTGTGCCAGCTCGTGTTGCTGGATTTTTAAATTGCGTTCGTCCTGAGCAACGTCGTCTTCCATTTCCCGCACCGCCTGTTTAAGTAATATGGTCGGCTCTTCAATACGATCGAGCACCGCATTCAGGTCCGCGCGAAACAGACGGGAAAATCGATTTATCAGTGCCATGGCTATCTCCTCTGTACATTATTTTTTAAACCTGGAATGAGTTTAGGATTGGCACAGTGTATTTTTTAGACAGTAGCGGGTAAAACCTGCTGGCGGATGTTTACAAAAGTTTTACATGCGAAATCAGTGTTTACTGTTATGCTATAGGGACGATGAACAGGAAATTACGCATATTGGTAGTAGAAGATGAGGCCGCGATTCGTACTGGCCTGATTGACGTCCTGGTCTATCACGGTTATGACGTCGATTATGCCGAAGAAGGTCACGACGGGCTGAAAAAGGCGCAATCAGGAAAATACGATCTGATCCTGCTTGACGTGATGCTGCCCGGTATCGACGGATTTGAGATATGTAATCGTGTTCGGGAGACCGATAAAGAGCAACCGATTATCATGCTGACGGCCAAAACCAGTGATGATGATATTATCCATGGCTTGTCATTGGGTGCTGATGACTATGTCGCAAAGCCTTTTTCTGTCGCGCAACTGGTGCTACGTATTCAGGCTGTCTTGCGACGCGCAAAAATTGCAACGCAACAGGACAGTCAGATCCAGCTTGATAGTGATACCTATATCGATACACGTAACTTGAACGGTAAACGCAAAGACCAGGATTTAGCCTTTACTCGGCGTGAAATTGAGATTCTGCAATACCTGGGGACCCATGCAGAACGCCCGGTGCCACGTGAAGAACTGCTCACCAAGATCTGGGGTTATGCCAGGGACCTGGATATTGAAACTCGTACCGTCGATATTCATATCGCCAAGTTGCGCCGCAAAATAGAACACGAACCCTCGAACCCGACCTTTCTGGTGACGGTGCGGGGGGCCGGCTATCGACTCCTGGTTCAATAGGCCCAGAGACTACCTTTGCATGAAAAAACCGCGGTTAAAACAATTTAACAGGAAACACCTGAAGCTGTTGCTCACGCTGTTTTTCCTGGCGGTGTTTTTACCGACCAGCTTCCTGGTCTATCAGACCTATGACCAGATCAAATGGGAAGCCTATCATCAACAGCGACAACTGGCTGAAGAACTGGCCATTCGTATTGATAACCAGTTCATACGCCTGATGGTTGAGGAAGAAGATCGTGCCTTTGCCAACTACAGTTTTCTCAATGTCGCGGGCGAACCTTCTGCCAGTTTTTTACAGCGCTCACCCATTTCAAAACTGGTCGAGGACTTTGATTTACCCGGACTGATTGGCTATTTCCAGGTCGATCACCAGGGACGTTTCACCACGCCCCTGCTCCCCGCTAAAGATAATAATTTTTCTGCCTACGGTATTTCAAAAAGTGAATACGCCCAGCGCCAACTGCAACAACAACAGATATTCAGTATTCTCAGTGAAAATGAGCTGATCAGACCAGAGCGCACGGCGCGCAGTTCGCCGGCTACACCCGCCAGCGAACCGGTAACCCGTGCCGCTTCCGTGGAAGATCGTGAAGTCGAATCTGATGCAAGAATGAATGCACCGGCCGAAGAAGGGCTTGCGGTGACAGATGCAGTGACGGAGCAACCGCTCGCTGCAGGTATGGAACAACCCCAGCCAGAGCAGAATGTTTCCCAATCCGCATTCGATGAACTAACCCGCAAACAGAATACCAAACGCCAGGCTGAGGAAAGCAAACAGGCCTATTCACTGGGCAAGGTAGAAGACCTGAAACTGGAACAGGAATATGCAGAGACTGCGCGCGCCAAAAAGGAACAGGCTAAACGAGGCCGGTTAAACGAAGAAACGCAAAAAACACAGCCGCGAAAGACCAAACGTAAAGAGACAACCGCGTTACCTGAACAAAAGGCGCAGCCTGCTATATTGGGAAGAGATGAACAGCAGTCGGCGAAGCAACCTGCAAGAATCGAGATCTTCGAAAGTGAAATTGATCCCTTCGAATTTAGCCTGTTAGGAAGTGGCCAGTTTGTTCTTTATCGGAAGGCCTGGCGTAATGAGCATCGTTATATCCAGGGTATCCTGCTCGACTCCCGGAAATTTTTACAGAACACCATCAATCCAGTCTACCGCGATGCGACATTAGCCCAGAACAGTGACCTTGCCGTTGCCTATAACGGTGACATATTAACGGTAATTAGCGGCTTTGCAGGCCGGCGTGGATCACGTTACCTGTCTAGTACCGAAGATGTCGGTAAGGAACTATTATATCGTACCCGGCTTTCCCCGCCATTTAGCGATGTCGAGCTTATCTTCAGTGCACACAACCTGCCGGTGGGACCGGGCGGAATCATCATTAGCTGGACGGCACTTGTTTTATTCATCATCCTGGTAACCGTGTTTATCCTGATCTACCGGTTAGGTGCCCGTCAAATCAGCCTGGCCCAACAACAACAGGACTTCGTATCGGCGGTGAGTCATGAATTAAAAACACCCCTCACTTCGATTCGCATGTATGGCGAAATGTTAAAAGAGGGCTGGGCAAGCGAGGACAAGAAAAAATCCTATTACGATTTCATCTACCATGAAAGCGAACGACTTTCCCGGCTGATCCAAAATATCCTGCAACTTGCGCGTATGACCAGAAACGAACTGGATATTGAGTTATCCCCGATCAGCATAGCCGAATTGATCGATACGATTCGTTCAAAAGTCACCTCGCAGGTGGAACGCAGCGGTTTCACCCTCAACCTGGATTGCAACACCGCCATACTTGATAAAAAATTGTTGGTGGAAACCGATTATTTCAGTCAAATTATCATTAACCTGGTCGACAATGCCATCAAGTTCTCAACGGATAGCGAGAAAAAACAGATCGATATGACCTGTTCCCTCAACAGCAACGATCTGTTCAGCTTGCATATCCGTGATTACGGCCCAGGTATCGAGAAAAATCAGTTAAAGAAAATCTTTACCCTCTTTTACCGTACAGAAAATGAGCTTACACGTAAAACCGTTGGGACCGGGATCGGTTTGGCACTGGTCCATCAACTCACAACGGCATTACATGGCGAGATTGATGTGATTAACCGCGATCCCGGTGCGGAGTTCATCATCAGCTTCCCGGTTATCGATTAATAATCATCCAGCTGAAAAAAGTATATTTAAGCTGCCACTCAAACAAACGATAACTATTTTCAGGAATGAAAATTTACCTCATGCTGAGTTAGCTTATTAGAAAATATTAATGAACTATCTCAACTAAATATAGCTTTTCAATCCTAATTATTTAGTTACAATGATTTTCGACTCTGGGGGAACATCCAGATCTGAACCTTTGTACGACATAACCATAAATAAAGAATAGAGGAGAGATTTTATGAATGAAGGAGATGCAGCTGCCGGCGGCATTATCATGATCATCTACCTGGTGATCCTGTTATTACTCATTATTGGGGGATGGAAAGCTTATTCAAAAGCTAATCAACCTGGTTGGTCCGTTATCATTCCAATTTATAACATTATCGTCTGGTTACAAATCTGTGGCCGTCCGGTCTGGTGGATCATCTTAATGCTGATTCCACTTGTCAATATAATCATTAGTCTGATCGTCTGTATCGACTTTGCCAAATCTTTTGGCAAGGGAGCAGGATTTGGCGTGGGAATGTGGCTCTTTCCGTTTATATTTCTGCCTATCATTGGCTTCGGGAGTGCCACCTATCAAGGACCTGCTGCAGCGCAAGCGGGATAAATCAGGCTCTTCGCACAATCCAGCCCCAAAACGGCTTAGTCGTTTTGGGGCTTTTTGATTGCCACCCACTTTCAGAGCGATTGTTAAGCGCATCACACTTCCGCGCCAGAACCGGTTATAGCTGGCATTTTTGTTGTGATCCAACCCCTATTTCTATTAGTAACTGCTTAAATTCCATTTAAACAGGCCGATCTAACTTCTAGACAAGGAAGAGATGGGCACGATGATATTTGAGCACGTATTCAAAAGCCTGGTGGAGAACACCAACGACGTCATTATGGTGATGGACTCGACCCCGCTTGAACAGGGGGGGCCGTTTATCGTCTATGTAAACCCGGCTTTTGAACGCCTGCTGGGCTATCGCAATGATGAAGTGGTTGGTAAAAATCCAAAAGTATTACAGGGTCCCGAGACCGACAGCAATACTCGCGAGAAGATTCGCCAGGCAATGGCCAGCGGCGATCGCATACGGACCCAGATACTTAATTATTCTAAGGATGGTCAAACCGTCTGGATGGACATCAACATCGTCCCGATCTTCAATGAACAGGGGCAACTCAATTATTTTGCCGCCATCGAACGTGACCTGACCGAGCACAAAATGCTGCAGTCGCGCCTGGAAATTCTTGCCAGCACCGATGCCCTGACCGGCCTGCCTAACCGCCAGGCGATCATGGGGAAGGCAAAAAAAGAATTCAGCCGTGCCAAACGTTATGACCGTCCCCTGTCAATTGTCATGATCGATGTTGATCACTTCAAATCCATCAATGATCAATATGGTCACGCTGCGGGTGATCAGGTTTTATCCAATGTCGGACATATTCTAGGCGACAGCCTGCGTGACTCAGATGTACTGGCCCGCATCGGCGGCGAGGAGTTTGTGCTGTTATTACCTGATACCCCAGAAGACAATGCCGAGTCGGTTGCAGAAAGGATGCGCGAACAGTTAGCCCGGTCTACCATCAAATTCGAGAAGATTAACCTCTCTATCACGGCGAGCTTTGGCGTTGCCTCTATCAGTCCTGAAGATGATTCATTGGAAAAAATGCTAAGTCGAGCCGATCACGCCATGTATGAAGCGAAAAATACCGGCCGAAATCGGGTCAAAACGGCGGCATAGAGACATGAACGGGTCACGCCTGCACCATAGTGCGGACGGCCAGGTTGGAAACTTTGTACGTAGAAAGCGTGGAACAGGAAAATAGCAACAGAGACGATGCAAAAAAACCATTAACACTCTCAACATTGGAGCCCCGATAATAATAACTTACTAAACTGTAATTTCTTCTGCCTTGCCAAGCTTAATCGCATTTTGCAACACTGTTTTACTCATGAATACTGTTTCGT
>JASFLV010000220.1:0-5364 GCA_050117915.1 Thioalkalispiraceae bacterium
CGACGAAATAGTTGGGCAGTTCGACGGCAACACCGAAGGTGTGCCGAACATCCGAGCAGTGCGAGGATGGCCCGGAGGGCGGCGAAGCCGTAATCTCTCTACCCCGACCAAATCATTAGATGGTGCGAGTTCGACTTCGTTTCCACATTTCGGTAGGGTTTGAAAGCCATGCTGCGCCCGTAGCTCATCTGGATAGAGCATCGGCCTTCTAAGCCGAGGGTAGCAGGTTTGAATCCTGCCGGGCGCGCCATAAAATTGATATAAATGTTGAGCTAATGGTATCGACGCAATGATAATTAAGCTCATTCGAACCTGCTACGAAGTTAAAATAGGCATGGTTCGACCGATTGACGCAGTCAATCGGGACGTCCGCAGGACGCCTCAAAGAGGTGAGTACCGTAGGTACGAATCAATCCTGCCGGGCGCGCCAAACAGAAAAATAAGTACCAGAGTTGAAACTGGTACACTGTAACTAAGATACTGATTCGAACCTGCTACAGACTATTGTCAGGTCAGAACAACAACAGTTTATGGTGGCTGTAGCTCAGTTGGTAGAGCCCCGGATTGTGATTCCGGTCGTCGAGGGTTCGAGCCCCTTCAGCCACCCCATTTTCCTATCCGTTATTCAAAACAGGGAATAACATCATCCCTTTCCGTTTTTTGTATTCATTCTAAATGGGGTATATCGATAGAGCGACAATCGGTATAATCGCGGTTTTTGCGAAAGTGGCGGAATTGGTAGACGCGCTGGATTTAGGTTCCAGTGCCGCAAGGCGTGAGAGTTCGAGTCTCTCCTTTCGCACCATATTTAAATATATCATTGTAAAACAATGGGTTAAATGAGGATTAGACATGCAGGTTTCAGTAGAGTCGCCCAGTGCCATTGAGCGACGTATCACCGTCTCAGTGGATGAAAACCAGATCGATGAAGCGGTTCAGAAAAAGCTTCAAAAGCTCAGCAAGACGGTCAATTTGAAAGGCTTTCGTGCCGGCAAGGTACCAATGAACGTGGTCAAGCAGCGCTATGGTCTGCAAGCCCGGGAAGAGGTCCTTAACGACGTGATTCAGTCCAGCTTTTACGAGGCCATCAGTAAAGAAGAATTAAAACCTGCTGGCATGCCGGATTTTGAACCTAAGAAATCAGGACCAGGTGAAGGCCTTGAATATATCGCCACCTTTGAAGTTTACCCAGAGGTAGAAGTCAAAGATATGGGCAACATCGAAATCGAAAGGCCAACTGCTGAGATTACTGATGCTGATCTGGACAAAATGCTCGAAACAATCCAGAAACAGCACGCTGCCTGGGAAGTCATTGAAAGAGCGGCCAAAGAGGGCGACAAGGTCTTCGTTGATTTTGTTGGCACCATAGAGGGTGAAGAGTTTGAGGGCGGGACTGGCCAGGATATGGCTGTCGAGATTGGCAAAGGTCAGCTGATTGCCGGTTTTGAAGATGGATTGGTTGGTTTGAAGGCCGGCGATACCAAAGAACTCGATCTCAGCTTTCCGGAGAACTATCACAAAGAAGACCTGGCAGGGAAGCCAGTCAAGTTTGCTATTACCGTGAAAAAGGTTGAAGAAACCATTCTACCCCCGATTGATGCTGAATTAGCCAAAAAGATGGGGGTTGAGGATGGTGATATGGACAAATTCCGTGAGGAAATCCGCAGCAACATGGAGCGTGAGCTGAAAAATGCCCTGGAGAACCAGACCAAAAAGGCGGTAATGGATGCCTTATTGGAGGCCCATGAGATTGAGGTGCCCAAGGCACTGATTCAGAATGAGGCGCAGGCCCTGGCCCAACAAATGATGGCGAATATGCAGCAGCAGGGTATGCCTGCCGATCAGAACAAGTTACCTGCCGAGATGTTTGAAGGCGAGGCAAAGCGCAGGGTTACGCTGGGACTGATTATGGCGGAGATAGTCAAACAACAGGGTTTGAAGGCAGATGAAGCTGCAGTTAAGCAGAAAGTTGAAGAGATTGCCGAACCGTATGAGCAATCAGAACAGGTTGTGAAGTATTATTATGGTGACAAACAGCGTTTAGCCGAGATTGAATCACTCGTAATTGAAGAACAAATAGTCAACTGGATTCTGTCTCAGGCCAAAATAGCTGATAAGTCCATGACTTTTAACGAGATCATGTATCCGAACAACCAAAAATAAGCTTGAATAAACCTTATTAATTACCTCTTAAAGGAAGCGTGCACGTGACCGATAGAATTCATAACATGGAATGGCAAAGCAGTAATATCAGTAACCAATTGGTACCCATCGTAGTGGAGCAAACCGCTCGGGGTGAACGTTCCTACGATATCTATTCCCGACTCCTGAAGGAGCGTGTAATTTTTATAGTGGGACAGATTGAGGATCATATGGCGAACCTGATCGTGGCCCAATTGCTGTTTCTCGAATCTGAGAATCCCGATAAGGATATTCACCTGTATATTAATTCGCCAGGTGGCTCGGTAACAGCAGGGATGTCGATTTATGACACCATGCAGTTTATTAAACCGGATGTAAGCACCATGTGTACAGGACTGGCTGCCAGTATGGGGGCGGTCCTACTCACTGCCGGGGCGGAGGGCAAGCGCTTCTGTCTACCGCATTCGAGGACAATGATTCATCAGCCACTGGGTGGATTCCAGGGACAGGCGTCGGACATTGAGATCCACGCCAAAGAGATTTTGAGCACCAGGGAACGATTGAACCAGATTCTTGCCAAACATACAGGGCAGCCACTGGAGACCATTACCAAGGATACGGATCGGGATTTCTTCATGAGTGCCGATGAGTCTGTCGATTATGGCCTGGTGGACCAGAAACTGGAAAAACGGGCTAACCCGGTAGCAGAATAAAGACCAATCTCATCGGTCAGCCCGGGTTGTTGGTGTAAGGCTAATCTTACGAAATGGTGAAAGTCCCTACAGATAAGGACTTGAAAAAACGGCGATTTAGATGCATTGTTATTAATAGCATAGCGCCGTTATTACGGACCGCGAATAGGCAAGAAAACAGAGGTACTGGCAAATGAGTGATGACAAGAACAGTTCGGGTGAAAACGGAAAACTACTGTACTGTTCCTTCTGTGGCAAGAGCCAACATGAGGTGCGCAAACTAATCGCGGGTCCCTCTGTGTTCATCTGTGATGAGTGTGTAGAACTTTGTAACGATATAATTCGTGAAGAGGTGCAGGAACAGGCCTCCTCTGTAGGGGGTAAGAAACTTCCCACCCCCCATGAAATCGATGAAATTCTTGACGAGTACGTTATTGGTCAGCAACGTGCCAAGAAGGTACTTTCTGTTGCGGTCTATAACCATTACAAACGTATCGAAACGGGTCAGCGTAAGGACGATGTCGAGCTGGCCAAATCCAATATACTGCTAATTGGTCCTACCGGCAGCGGTAAGACTTTACTCGCAGAGACACTGGCTCGCTTACTGAATGTGCCGTTCACCATAGCTGATGCAACCACGCTTACCGAAGCAGGTTACGTCGGTGAAGATGTTGAGAATATTATCCAGAAGTTACTGCAGAAGTGTGACTATGATGTCGAGAAAGCACAGTCAGGTATTGTTTATATTGATGAGATTGACAAGATCTCACGTAAATCAGATAACCCATCGATCACTCGCGATGTTTCCGGTGAAGGTGTACAGCAGGCCCTGTTGAAATTAATCGAAGGCACGGTTGCTTCTGTTCCTCCTCAAGGTGGTCGCAAACATCCACAACAGGAATTCCTGCAGGTAGATACTGCCAACATCCTGTTCGTATGTGGTGGTGCTTTTGCAGGTCTGGACAAGATTATTCGTGATCGCTCTGAGAAGGGTGGCATCGGTTTCTCTGCCGAAGTGAAGAGCAAAGATGATGAGAAGAGTATCAGCGATGTGCTGCATACTGTTGAGCCCGAAGATTTGATTAAATACGGGCTAATCCCGGAATTTGTTGGTCGTTTACCGGTTGTCGCAACCTTAAGCGAACTTGACGAAGATGCCTTGGTTCAGATTCTAACCGAACCCAAAAATGCACTGACCAAGCAATACACAAAACTGTTCGAGATGGAAGGCTGTGAACTGGAATTCCGCGAGGATGCGTTGCGCGCTGTGGCTCGCAAAGCAATGGATCGGAAAACCGGTGCACGTGGTCTGCGCTCCATTCTCGAGCATGTGCTACTTGATACCATGTATGACTTGCCTTCAATAGAAAATCTGGAGAAGGTGGTTATTGATGAGTCAGTTATTGACTCCGATGGTAAGCCTATACTCATTTACGAGGGTTCGGATCAAATTGCAGCCTCAGATGACCGTTAGTCATTAGCTCGGGCTGGAGACGATTTGGCATAATCCCTCATATTCGTTAGGTGAACCTGAAAAGCTTTTCGACCTGCTATTGAAAACCGCCACTGGCGTCAGCATATAGCTATGAGGACAACTAGAGAACGAATTTATGTCAAACGTCATTGATGAACAATTAATTACTATCCCTGTCTTACCACTGCGTGATGTTGTGGTGTATCCACATATGGTCATCCCGCTGTTTGTTGGTCGCGACAAGTCAATCCAGGCACTTGAATCGGCAATGGAAAAAGACAAGGAAATCCTGTTGGTCGCGCAGAAGAGTGCGGCCGAAGATGATCCCAAACCGGAAGATGTTTATAACATCGGTACGGTCTCAACCATTCTGCAATTACTCAAACTTCCCGACGGTACGGTTAAAGTACTGGTCGAGGGTGTTAAGCGCGCACGCATCGTGCATTTTGTTGCCAATGCAGATTACTTTTCTGCACAAACAGTTGCTATCGAAGAAGAAGATACTGATGAACGCGAGGCTGAAGTCCTGGTGCGTTCTCTGGTAACCCAGTTTGATCAGTATGTGAAATTAAACAAAAAGGTTCCCCCTGAAATTCTTACTTCGCTCTCCAGTATTGATGACCCAAGCAGGTTAGTCGATACCATTGCCGCACACATGTCTTTGAAGATCGATGAGAAACAAAAGATTCTCGAGATTGAAAACCTACGTGAGCGTTTCGAACACATGATGGCAATGATGGAATCCGAAATCGACTTATTACAGGTCGAGAAGCGTATTCGTGGTCGAGTCAAACGCCAGATGGAAAAGAGCCAGCGTGAGTACTATTTGAATGAGCAAATGAAAGCGATTCAAAAAGAGCTGGGTGAAATGGAAGATGTTCCCAACGAACTTGAGGAACTGGAAAACAAGATTGAAAAAGCAGGCATGTCCAAAGAGGCCAAGGCCAAGGCGACAGCAGAAATGCAAAAGCTGAAGATGATGTCGCCGATGTCCGCTGAAGCCACGGTAGTGCGTAACTACCTGGACTGGATGGTAGGCGTGCCCTGGAAAAAACG
>JASFLV010000221.1:0-5321 GCA_050117915.1 Thioalkalispiraceae bacterium
AAAATTGCGATCTTTTCCGAGGAAACCGAAACCCTGTTGGTTACCACGGACCCGATTAAGTTCAGTGAAATGTTTCCCGATGAAGCCTTAAAAAAGCACTTTAAACAATGGTCCGAAGATACCGTGTCGATCTTTAATCAGATCCGCAACACCGGCGATAACTAATAATAAGGAATTAGGCTTTGGACTAACGACTGAGGTTGATGCTGATGAAGCGATGCAGCCCTATTATAATACCCGCTTGGCAATCCTGCTAATTGCGATACTGTCAGTTATCCTTTGCAGTATCTTACTCGTGATCTATTTACGCAGCAGAGAATGATCCACATACCAAAATCTGATGGTCAAATTATATTTTAAGGCCAGAGATAGTAATACTAATGATGCCAATAACGGTGCAAAAGACCTGCTATTATCATTCGCAGGTGTCGTTGGAATTAGCCGAGTTGGCAGACTGGAACTTACCAGATATTTTATTGTCGAGATTGTATGAACCTGCAAAACAGTTATTTCAGTATCAAGAACCCGCTAGAAATTGCTAGTCGCTGGTTAAACCCGTTTTCAAACCAGACTACAATAGCCTATCAGAATAAAGATATTACTGTACGCTGGACACAACGGGCTGAAACCGCATTTTCCACATTGGAGCAGCCACTGTTTGTCGAGATGCAGATCTATTTCTCTTGTGTTGTTAAAAAGCGAGTACTATTCCACCAGCAGCTAACAGAAGATCTACAAGGCATGGAATTCACAACAGTTAACGACAACATAAGTATCCTGTGCCGCACTGTGCAATCTGCTACCTGTAGTGCGGAAGAATTTGCACACTCCTATCCGATCAAACAAGTGCTAACCTCTCCGAGTGCGCGCAAGATGTTGCCAGGAGAGCTATACATTGATTGTAAAAACCAGCAGTGGTTTGGAGAGTTTACTATCTAGTACTAATAGAGGCTTCTTGGCAGAAGACTCAATTACCTGCCGGCAAATAAACTGGCCAAATCAGTATCTTTATCCACTCTAACGCCCAGTTCAACCGGTTTCATAAACAGGACCCATATAGATCCGCGATTTGAACCATTCACGCTATCACCACTGGCTGCAACGGCAATATCATCAACACCATCACTATCAAGGTCACCAAGACTAACAAGGGCAGTGGCAAATTGATCATTATCCGCTAACGCCCCATCAAACCCTCCCTGTAGATCAGATATCCGGGATGAAGAAATGACTTCGCCATCTAGATCAGGAAAGATGACCCAGAATGCGCCGCGGTTTGTGCCTCCATCATCATTGAGCTTTGCCCCTACACCGAGCTCTACTACGCCGTCGTTATTGTAATCACCAAGATTTGTCACTGCGCTACCGAATTCATCGCCATCACTGATGGAACCGTCAAATTCTCCTTCAGTCTGCGATATCTTGACTTCGCTGTTCACGGTGCCGTTACTATTCAGGTAGAGTATCCAGATGGCGCCTCTATCAGTCCCACCATCATCATCACCTGGGACGCCAATGACAAGATCATTGATACCATCACCATTCAAATCACCCAGGTTGTCTATCGAGCTGGCAAAATGATCATTGGCAAAGATATCTCCAGCAAAACCACCAACATCAAAGGAAATTTTTTGATAACTGGAGAGGGTTGCAGAACTGTTCATGAACAACACATAACATGCACCAAAGTCAGCGCCACCATCATCATCCAATGGGGCACCAACCACTAGGTCATCAATACCATCATTGTTCAGGTCGCCGATTGCCGCTACACTCGAGCCAAACTGATCATTGTTATCCAGGACATCACCCAGGCCGGCAAGACTATTGGCAATCTTTATTTCTGACTGTACTGTTCCGTTAGCATTTAACAATAACAGCCAGATGGCACCACGGTCAGTACCACCTTCATCGTCTCCAGGAGTACCGACGACTAAATCAATGACGCCATCATTATTCAAGTCGCCGGCGACATCAACACTACTGCCGAAGCGATCATTATTGCTGAGATCACCTGCAAAAAAACCTTCGCTACTGGAAATTTTCCGTTCCTGAACCACTTCACCGTTGCCGTCCATATACAGAATCCATACCGCTCCGCGATCAGTCCCACCATCATCGTCATAGGGTGCGCCCACGACCAAATCGGTGATACCGTCACCGTTAAAATCACCCATGTTGGCAAGTGTACTTGCAAAGCGATCTCCATCCGCTAACAGGCCATCGAAACCTCCGTCAAGCTCATTGATCTTCTGGGATGAATCTACTTCTGATGAAAACGTTCGGGTGCAACCGGACGCAACGATTAGGCCGGCCAGCAAGAGTGGCAGGATGGCTATCAGATTGTGAGTTGGTCGTGACATTTTTTGCTATCCATGTCTATGTCCTGCTTTTAATCAATGCTGGGCAGATAGCGAGCCGTTACTTCATAGAGCTTTTTACGTGTGACCGGTTTTGTCAGGAAGTCATCACTGCCGGCATCTTTACACAGGTTACGATCTTCCAGAGTAGCATTAGCGGTCAACATGATGATCGGCTTGCTATAACCCAGCTCACGTAATTTTTTTACTGCATCTTCACCAGACATGACGGGCATTTGCATATCCATGTAAATAAGATCATAGTCAGTTTGTTGCGCCAGGGAAACCGCTGATTCACCATTATCCGATATGGTCAGGTCGACCCCCATTTTATTCAAATAAGCGCCGAGCAGCTGCTGGTTCATTTCACTATCATCAACCAACAATACACTGCCCTTAAGTGGAAGCATCTCATTTGCCTTGTGATTAATCTCTGTTGCCACTTTCGCGTCACTCTCAGCATTGAGGATTTCCCCGCTGTCCACCTCATCCACGGTCAGAATAAGTTGGAAGACTGATCCTTTGCCTGCTTCACTCTCAACATGTAGTCTACCACCCAGTAATTCGGCCAACCTGGCGGACAGGGAAAGCCCCAGACCGGTACCACCAAAGCGCCTTGAAGTACTGGAATCAGCCTGTTTAAACGGCTTAAAGATCTGTTTGATCTGTTCAGGCGTCATCCCAATGCCGCTATCGATTACTTCAAATTTTAGCTCGTTAGTCGCCGAAACAAAAGTAACATCAAGACTCACCTCACCGGAATCGGTAAACTTTATTGCATTACTGCAAAGATTGAGCAATATCTGCTTGAGCCGTAAAGCATCACTTTGAATCGCAGCAGGCAAAGGAAACTGGCGATTAACGACAAAGTTCAAATTTTTATTTTTCGCAAGCCCAGAGATAATCGAGTCGACCTCAGAGATGAGAGTAAGCGTACTTACCCTGGCCTTTTCAATATCAAGTGCACCTGCCTCGATCTTGGAAAAATCCAGTATCTCGTTAATTAGGTTAAACAGGTGATGACCACTATCACGTATTGCCTTAAGTGCGGCAATCCGTTGAGAGTCGGTTTGATCATCATCCAGGGCAGTATCCGAAAAGCCCAGGATCGTGGTAAGTGGTGTGCGTATTTCGTGACTCATATTAGCTAAAAAAGTGCTTTTGGCCTGATTGGCCCTCTCTGCGGCCTCTTTTGACTCACGAAGCTGCTCTGTCTCGATCTGGCGCTCCATCATCACGCTTATCCAGCTGCCAACTAAACGGACAAACTCTTCATCCGCTTTCGTAAACGGCCGCTCAACTGGTGCTCGATTGGCAAAGTTGACTGTGCCGAATTTCTTACCATGCACATTGATACTGGTTGCAATATAGGACTGTACACCAAGAAACTTGGCCGCCGGGTGATGTTTGTATTCAGACTCATCGACATGACTAATGGCAATCACACCCGGTGAAGAAAAGGTAACGTTACAAAAGGTCTTATCCAGAGGCATGATCATGCCACGCTTTATCGGCAGGTCAGACATGACCATGGTATTGAGAAATTCGGAAATATTATTTTCCGGGTCCTGACGCCCCAATTTGCCAATCTCCGTGCCTAAAAACAGACATCCCAGGCGAAGACTTTCATCGATCTGCTGGTCAAATGACAAATCGGGCCTGGATATCACCGCATGTAAGGCCAGTAAACGATCTCCCAGATTCTCACCGTCAATCTGTTTTAGTTCTGTTTCAATCTTTGACTCCAACCGCATCGTCTGTGTTTACACCTAAACAATATTATTTATAGGGGTTTTTTCGGTTTACTCGCTCGGTTAAGCTGAATGAGCGAATTTGCAATAACATAGCATATCTAGCTTCCTCATATATTTCGGCCTAGCCGGTGAAAATGTTAGAAAGTTTGCGCCGATACTCGTCGGCAAGTGAAGGCTCATTGCTGCGCAGCGTCTTCAGCAGACTTGTCATCGCGTCCCTGGTTGCAGCCTGTTTATACTCGCTATCACGTTGCAGGATATAAAAAAGTTCCTCCAGCGCCTCTTGGTAAAGATGCTGCGCAACCAGACACACTGATGAATCAAATCTGGCACCAAAATCATCCTGGTTCTCCTTCAGGCACTGGGTCAGGACATCAATACCCGGCGTCTTTTCAGCCAGTTCATGAAACCATAACGGCCCCCTGAGTGACTTACCCATCTCACTCCGTTGATCCTTTTCAGGTAGTCGAGCAAACAGGGTCCTTGCCGCATCAATCTCCCCTGTATCCAGGAAAATTTGTACCATATCCATTGCAATCCGCGTATTCCATGGTTCCAGTTTGATCGCTTGCGTGAGGATTAATACGGCTTCATCGCTTGTACTGGATAAATGTTTCTCCCTGGCCTGCTCCCGCATCAGATCAGATTGATGGAAAACATCCAGTTCTTGTCATAATGATCTTATCTCTTGTTCATTGAGTTGGCCGATTTCCTGGCGTGTCACTTGCCCTTCTCTAAACACCAGCAGAGTCGGAATATTTTCTATTTTATATTTATCTCGCAAGACTGGTTGCTCATCAATATCAACCTTGGTAAAAATAAATTGACCTGCAAACTCAGTCGCAAGCCGTGCCATCAGGTCCGCCATTGACACACAGGGTTCGGACCAGACTTCCATAAACTCGACGATGACTGGTAGTTAATTGGAGTTCAACAATACTGAAGATGAGAAGTTTTTTTCACTTACCTAAAAAATACAAATACCTTTAATTCATGTACCAATCCACTAGTATTCTTGCTAAAAAAGATCATGATTTAGCCAAATTAGCATAATTTTTTACAACATAAAGCAAGCATGTTACTGAATAACTGGTAATTATTGATTAAAAGCGCTATGCTTTAATTTGAATATTATAAAATTATTTATATATCCGTAAGGCAACATATTGAGTATCACATTTTCATTAAGCATTTTTGCTAAAACTTG
>JASFLV010000222.1:0-5319 GCA_050117915.1 Thioalkalispiraceae bacterium
GCCCGCAGAGATGGCTGCGCAACTGTCGGTATTGCTTGGTATGCTGGTGAAATGGAACAAGGCTTACAATCTCACCGCGATACGTGATAGCAATGAGATGTTGACCCACCACGTGCTTGATAGTTTGAGCATCACACCCTATATAGAAGGTAAACATGTGCTTGATGTAGGCACGGGACCGGGTTTCCCGGGCCTGCCATTAGCGCTAATGATGCCGGATAAACATTTTTACCTGCTGGATAGTAATGCGAAGAAGACCCGGTTTATCCAGCAGGTGATACTGGAGTTAGGTCTAACCAACGTCAACGTCATCACCAGCCGGATTGAAGACTACACACCTGATAAGGCGATGGATACCGTCGTCAGTCGGGCATTTTCCAGCCTGGCTGAGTTTGTACAAAAAACATCCAGATTTTGTGTGAAAAAAGGCCTGTTGATCGCTATGAAAGGGCGGTATCCTACTCAGGAATTATCAATCCTGGATACCGGCAGTATCCCCGAGGTAGTCAAAATAACCGTGCCGGATTTGGAAGCAGAGCGCCACCTGGTGCTGATTCGATTATAATATTTTTAATGATTATTTTAAGGATATCTGGCAGGTAAGCTGAGCAAACAGGTGATGGCGAGTCAACTTTGGGTATAGCCAACACCGTTTGAGCCGCTTAACCGAAGTAGGGTGAGGAACATGGGTAAAATCATCGCAGTAGCAAACCAGAAGGGTGGAGTGGGCAAGACCACCACCTGTATTAACTTGGCTGCTTCTTTAGCTGCTACCAAGCGCAATGTCCTGCTGGTGGATATGGATCCGCAGGGGAATGCGACGATGGGCTCCGGAATCAACAAGAGTCAGCTGGATCTAACGACCTGCGATGTACTGTTGGGAGAGACTACGGTGCCCGAGGCGACGGTACAATCTGACGAAGCTGAATATCATATACTACCGGCCAATGGCGACCTGACTGCCGCCGAAGTGTCCCTGATCGAATTTCAGGATCGGGAAAGCCGGCTTCGCTCTGCCCTCGCCGAGGCCAAAAACCAGTACGATTATATTCTCATCGACTGTCCTCCATCCCTGAATATGTTGACCCTGAATGCGCTGGTTGCTGCAGAGTCGGTGATGATTCCCATGCAGTGTGAATATTATGCCCTGGAAGGGCTGACCGCTTTATTAGAAACCGTCAACAAGATTCAGGCGACCGTCAATCCTGAGTTGCAGGTTGAGGGATTACTGCGAACGATGTTTGATCCACGCAATAACCTGGCCAATGATGTTTCGGGCCAGTTACTGGTGCACTTCCCCAAGAAGGTCTACCGGACCGTCATTCCACGTAATGTACGCCTTGCTGAAGCACCCAGCCATGGCACCCCCGTGATTCAGTACGACAAGTCATCCCGTGGCGCGCTTGCCTACCTGGCATTAGCCGGTGAAATTCTCCGCAAGCACGAAGAGGCCAATTTAGTCGGCGGCGCCGGTTAATAATACAGTTAAGTTAAGATTATGAAGAAACGCGGACTTGGAAGGGGACTGGATGCACTGCTCGGCAGTACTACATTATCAGATACTCCCCAGAAAACAGGCCAACCTGCAGCAACTCAGCTCAGTGGTCTAAAAGATATCGATGTCGACCTGATTGATCGCAGTCCCTATCAGCCGCGCGAGGATTTTAACGAAGAGGCCTTGCAGGAGCTGGCTGATTCCATCCGCGCACAGGGTGTCATTCAACCCATTGTGGTGCGCCCCAAATTGTCTACCCCCGGTCGGTTCGAATTAATTGCCGGTGAGCGTCGTTGGCGTGCGGCTCAACTGGCGGGTTTGCACCAGATACCGACCGTGGTTCGCGAGGTTGATGACCAGGCTGCCATGGCCATGGCATTAATTGAAAATATCCAGCGGCAACAACTCAATCCCATTGAAGAGGCGGCGGCGCTTAACCGGTTAATTGATGAGTTTGGACTTACTCACGAGCAAACCGCTGAAGCAGTGGGCCGTTCGCGCGCCGCGGTGAGTAACATGTTGCGCTTGCTCAATCTCGAGCCCGGCGTGAAAGCCATGCTCGAAAAGGGCGAGATCGAGATGGGCCATGCCCGTGCCCTGCTGGCCTTGCGTGGCGGGGCCCAGTTCAAGGCCGCCCAGGATGTCGAGCATAAAGGTCTATCGGTGCGCGAAACTGAAAAACTGGTCAAGAAACTTGGTTCACCGGATGCGATAAAGAAGAGCGCGGTGAAAATTGTCGATCCGGATACCGAGCGCCTTGAGCAGGATTTATCGGAAAAACTGGGTGCCAGGGTTCATTTCCAGTCTGGCAAAGGCGGCAAGGGTAAGCTCGTCATCCACTACAATTCCATGGATGAGCTGGAAGGCATTCTAGACCACATCAACTAACCATTTTGGTGCAAAAAAACAGGGCAAAAGACTCAATTTTTCCCGCTAAAAATCCTGAAAAATAAGCACGAAAAAGTGCCTGATTTCCCCTGGACTCTGATTGACCCTATCAAGCCGAACTTATATACTGCGCGGCCCTGATAGCTTGCGTTTGAGGCCGTTCTGGTAAGACTTTTCAACATGTTGAGAGCAACAGATAGCCTCAGAGTCGCACTGCGCAAGACACTCATAATTCAGGCAGTTTTGACAGCGATTGCTGCCATCATTGCATTGCTGGTGAAGTCACCCAGTTTTGCATTGCACCTGGTCTACGGCGGCGCCGTAACCAGTATTGGAACAGGGTTACACGCATGGCGATTGTTAAAGATCACTATGCCGACTGACGCCAAAGATGACAAGATTGGCGACCCGATTGCAGCCCAGGCTAATGCCCTCGGCAACGCAGGTGCTGAAGCATTCAAAGGTGTCATCCTGAAGCTCGGTGCCATGATTGCTTTACTGGCCTTTGGGATGGGTTACTTAAAGCTGGATCCATTGGCTGTCGTGATCGGATTTTCAGTCTCTTATTTGGGCTTTGTGTTTGCTGGAGGTTATGCGCCTCGCTCACCAGGCCGCTAGTTTAGCGCCGGTGTTTAGACAAAGCCTGCTCCTTCCTCCTGAATTACAGAGAGGAAGGAGCGAAACAGAATTTTTAAACTTTCTGGAAATTTTTGACCAATGGCAAGTGAGATAACCTCTGCTGAATATATTACTCACCACTTAACAAACTGGACCTATGGCGAATTGCCAGCCGACAAAGTCGGCCAGCAGCTTTGCGGCGAGAATATGCCTGCCGTTCAGGAGGCGGGCTGGCAATTTGCCCACTGTGGTGCCGAGGCCAAGGCGATGGGCTTCAACGCGATTCACGTGGATACCATGTTCTGGTCAATTTCTCTGGGATTGTTGTTTATCTGGCTGTTCCGCAAGGCAGCCAACAAGGCGACAGTAGATACGCCTTCCGGTTTACAGAACTTCGTGGAGTGGGTCTGTGAGTTTATCGATACCTCGGTACGCGGCTCTTTTACTGCGAAAAACGACCTGGTCGCCCCCATGGCGCTGACCATCTTCATCTGGGTCTTCCTGATGAACTTCATGGACCTGGTTCCGGTTGACTGGTTGCCGCTGTTGGCAGGCTGGATTGGTGAAACCTTCTTTGCTGTCGATCCCCATCATGTCTATTTCAAAGTTGTACCTTCAACGGATCCAAATGCGACCTTCGGCATGTCATTTGCTGTGTTCGCACTGATGCTTTATTACAGTGTCAAGATCAAGGGTGTGGGTGGTTTTACTGGCGAATTGACTCTGCATCCGTTTAGCTCCAAGAATCCGATCCTGCAGGTTCTGTTTATCCCGGTTAACTTTCTGCTGGAATTTGTTTCTTTACTAGCAAAACCGCTTTCATTGTCACTACGTCTTTACGGCAACATGTATGCCGGTGAAATGATCTTTATCCTGATTGCCATGCTCTACAGCGCTGGTTGGGTGATGGGTATTTTCGGTGGTTTCCTGCAATTAGGTTGGGCCATCTTCCATATTCTGATTATCACCTTGCAGGCCTTTATCTTTATGACGCTCGCGATTGTTTACATGGATATGGCGTATCAGGTGAGTGAAGAGCACTAAAACAGTTTTTTAATTTTTATAATTTTTTAGATTTTTGAAATAGGAGAAAACAATGAACGAAGTACAAGCAACGCTTTATATTGCTGGCGCACTGATGATGGGCCTGGGCGCCCTCGGTGCTGCTATCGGTATCGGTGTATTGGGTGGACGTTTTCTGGAAGGTGCAGCTCGCCAGCCTGAGCTGATTCCATTACTTCGTACCCAGTTCTTCATCATGATGGGTCTGACTGATGCGGTACCAATGATTGCTGTCGGTGTAGCGTTCTATGTAATTTTCGCTGTCGCGGGATAAGGGTACTGTTGTTTTAGACTATCAATTTAGGAAAAGCGTATGAACATTAATCTAACGCTCATTGGACAAAGCATCACGTTCTTCTTCTTTATCTGGTTCTGCATGAAGTTCGTGTGGCCACCGATCATGAATGCCCTGCACGAGCGTCGCAAGAAGATTGCTGACGGATTGTCTGCGGCAGAAAAAGGTCAACATGAAGAAGTGCTGGCCAAACAGCGTGCCGCGGAAATACTAAAAGAAGCCAAAGAGCAGGCCGGTGAGATCATCCGTAATGCTGAGAAGCGTGCGGGTGAAATTGTCGATGAAGCTAAGAACGATGCCAAGGCTGAAGGTGAACGGCTGGTCAAGGCTGCGCAGGCTGAGATCGAACAAAACATTACGCGTGCCCGTGAAGAGTTACGTGGCAAGGTAGTGTCATTGGCGGTCGCCGGTGCGGGTAAGGTTCTGAAAAAAGAGATCGATGAGAAGGCCAACGAAGACCTGCTCAAAGATCTGGCTGCACAGCTTTAAGGAATAAATCGACATGGCAGAAAAAAGTACCATTGCTCGCCCATACGCTGTTGCCGCTTTTGGCCTGGCCAAAGAAAAAAATGAACTGGCCAAATGGTCAGACATGCTGGGCTTTGCAGCTGTCGTCGTGACCGACGAGGCGATGCAGGACTATATTAATAACCCAAAGATCGAGCAGGAAACCCTGAGCCGTTTGATGCTTGAAATCTGTGGTGATCAGTTGAATGAAGTGGGTAAAAACTTTATCAAAGTGCTGGTTGCCAACAAGCGTCTGAACGTCCTACCTGAGATAGCGGTGTTATACAACGAACTGCGTGCTGATGCTGAAAAGACTGTTGAAGCGGAAGTTATCTCCGCCTTCCCGTTAACAGATGCACAGCAAAACAGCCTGATCGAAGGTCTGAAAAAACGCCTTGGTCGTGAAGTCAGTCTAGTTTCAAAAGTTGATGAGGACCTGTTGGGTGGCGCCATT
>JASFLV010000223.1:0-5293 GCA_050117915.1 Thioalkalispiraceae bacterium
TTCACTGAGTGCATCACGGGCACCTGCCTTTAATATATCCAGGGCAGTTGTTTCCTTGCCAGGTAAAGTCACGATGACCAGGGGGATATCCCGCCCAAATCGAGACAATACTTCAACTGCCTGTTTGGCATTGAAATGAGGCATTTTGAGTTTGCATAGAATGATATCGATGGGGTTTTCTTCAAGTGCGGTGGCCATGTCTTCTTCGTCTTCGACGCGAATGTCACGCACAATATGCCCAGCGTTGCGGAGCGCATTGATTAACACCTCGGCTTCTTCTGAGGCATCAAATACAGTGAGGACCCTTAATATATTATCACTACTCACAGCACCATCCCGTTGCTAATTGTGTTGTCCTCAACAAAATCTCTTCGCTTCCTTATTTTGAGTTGTCGAAAATAGCTTAATTTAACCATGGCTTTCAAGCAATGCCCCATTTAAATTATTGTAGAAACTATCGGCACTTAGCGAAGGCAACTTGAGAACAGGTGTCGCAGAGGCAGGATTTAAATGGAAGTCCAGACGCCTGAGAAATCCGGGGCATTTTCATCTTCCTGCTCTCCCTGTACCACGGCATTTTGTTCCTCCATGATTTCAAACTGGAACTGGGCAAATAACCCGGTGTTTTGTACCTGCTTGGTCAACCTGACCAGTATTTCTTTACCCAGAATATTAATGACTAATTTATGACCAACCCGATAGGGTACCGCCGTCGTAATCAGAGTCGTGGGCTGATTGACGGCTTTGAGTTCAGGCAACATCAGGGTGCGGTGATAGTCGTGCTTGGCGTTACTCACTGCGCGCAGGCCAATGGCTGCTGCATCCGGAGTTAGCAATTCTATTCCCATCATCAGGCCGTTGCTTTCTTCGGCACGCAACCAGCGGATGACGCCTACACCCCATTTCCACATGGAGTGGGAGGATTGCCGGCGAACACCGATAAGTTCGCCGACCTGGGCGCGGTTTTTTGGATCATTGATCGACCTTATACAATAGCCGCGTGCACTTTCATTCAAAATCAGCCAGGTTTCCATGGGCTGAGTTTTCTTTTGTTTATTCTCAGATCCCTGATCTTTATGTAACTGCTCTTCAAGCAATTCCATGCCTTCGGTTTCGGTAGGGAAGTAGATCATCTCCCAGACATCAGGTTGCTTATCAGCAATAGAGTTACTGACACTGTTAGCTTCATAGTGGGCCGTATGCTCGAATACATCATCGACGTCCGAGGTAGTTTGATTACCATTGATTATAATCTGGTGTGTTGCGGTCAGGCCGAGTGTGACCTGAACCGGTTCTTCTGTTTGCGTGCGTGGATAACTTCGTTTTGGCAAAATACACCAGGCAATTAATAAACGTTTCATTAAATCCTGGGAGAGGTCAGGGCGGTTCATTTCGATACTGGTAATCGTTGTCTCACCAGTCTTGAAACCATGTTTGAGGTCTTTACGAATTGCCTTGGTCAAGGCGGTACTATCGAGGATACGACAAAACTCACTATCACAATTATTGTCTAGTAGTGAATAATTTCTTGGTGGTTCATCCGAGGCTAAATTTACCGCAAATAATGTTTTTGATTTGCTGACAGTATCCAGGGTTGTTAGTTTGCTCTTTGCTATCCAACGTTCTACTACAGAATATATTTTCCCTGCTTCACCGTGACGCAAACGGTAGGGTGAAGTCAAGGCAAGTAACAGAATACGTATGTATTCCGAATTGATGCTGGTTTTAACATGATGGATATTTTGTTCATCAACAATGGTCATGTTTAAAAGCTTATGATTTTCTGCTGCCATATAAAGCTTATGGATCGAAGACCAAATATTCGCGGGATAGGGGGTATAGGTTTGGTAACTGGTTAGTAATACTTTCCCCAGCGAGGAGATTGCTCGTTGGAGCATGGTTGCCAATAATTTGTTATCAGAGAAAAATAAGTTCGAGCCGAGATAACTCTCTATCGCAATCATGTAACCAATTGCCATAGCATGATGAATCTCACGGGTAGCAGCGACAATTTTCTGGTTCTTGGCAGGCAGTGGGGAATTGATTCCGACAAAGTGGCGTTTCATGGCATCGGTGACATAGAGAACCGTCTCCCGTGCATGTTCGAGAAAGTACATGCGGTTCTGGTGGGGATACTTGAAGCGGTTTATTTCCACCAGTGTTTCAAATACCCTCCGGGCGGTCTCACCGATATTGGCGCGCGGTAAATTATCCAGCCACTCATCGACCGGTTTCTGACGTAGATCGAAGTGCTCTTTGTCAGGTTTGACAAGTTCTGGAATAGCGAGACCTAGTGTTTTAGACAATTGCTGTACCTTAAGTATTCATCTACATCATATTGGTCCGCTTTGGGAGCGATTACAGAGAGGCGATGGTGTCTATCTGTTACTCCAGCGGGTTTTTATTCACAATGTTTATTCTCTATGGCTGTCGTGCAGCCGGCTACACTTATATATGTCGGCGGTTTATTGTCAATGATAAATGGTATTTTAACCAAAAATCGGGGACTTAGCGGCATTTCCGGGAATCTCCTTTACATATTTTGGGACCAGATACCCGGGGAGTGCCTGGCGCATGCTATCCAGCAGGTCCCGACCACGCTGCTCAGAAACCTCGAAATGGGCTGCGCCACGCACCCGATCCAGTTGGTGAAGGTAATAGGGCAGGATGCCAGCGGCAAAAAGCTTATGGCTCAGCTGGATCAGGGCCTCAGGTGTGTCGTTTATCTCCCTGAGGAGCACCGCCTGGTTGAGCAGGATCACGCCGGCATTCTGCAGGGGGCGCAAGGCGTCGACCAGCTCCTGGTTGATTTCGTTGGGGTGATTGATGTGCAGCACAAATACCACGCTGAGCCGGGTATTGTGTATCCACTCGAGCAGCTGGGTTGTGATGCGCTGGGGCAGGACAACGGGCAGGCGGGTATGAATCCGTAAGGTCTGTAGCTGAGGGACTTGGTCAAGCTGTGAGATGAGACGGGTCAATCGTTCATCGGTCAGACTCAATGGGTCACCACCGCTCAAAATCACTTCATGAATGTCAGTCTGGGATTTCAGGTAGGCCAGGCTGGCAGGCCATTGGCTGCCGAGTGGATTGGCCTGTTGATAAGGAAAATGCTGGCGAAAACAGTAGCGACAATGAATCGCACAGGCCGCGGTGCTGACCAGCAGCACCCGCCCTGCATATTTGTGTATCAGCCCGGCCTCGCGCATCGCAGCCTGGTCACCGACTGGATCCAGGCGACCCCATTCAGGGTCAAGCGACTCGGCACGGGTGGGCAGAACCTGCCTGAGCAGTGGGTCATCCGGATCACCAGGTTGCATGCGTTGTATAAAACTATGTGTGACCCGCAGGGGAAAGCTTGTATCCGATAGCTTATGCGCCAGTGAGGAATCAGACAGTTGCAGCTGCCTGAGTAGCTCGTGAGGGTCACGAATGGCCTCGGCAAGGGCAGTTTGCCAGTCCTTTTTCGCAGGAATTTGTTCGCGAATCTCGATTGAGCGCTGCAATGCAGGGGCAGTTTTCGTTATCATAGGCGACCAGATTTTATTATTTAGTATTGGAAAGGTATTACATGGCAACCTATAGCACAAATGAATTTCGGGGCGGACTTAAAATCATGATGGACGGTGATCCCTGCAGCATCATCGAAAATGAATTCGTCAAACCTGGTAAGGGACAAGCCTTCAACCGCGTCAAGATCCGTAACCTGAAGACAGGCCGTGTGCTTGAGAAGACGTTCAAGTCCGGCGAGACTGTGGAAGCCGCGGATGTTGTGGATACCGATATGCAGTATTTATATAACGATGGCGACGCCTGGTATTTCATGCATCCTGAGAGCTTCGAACAGGTCGGCGCCGATGCCAACGCGGTGGGTGATAATGTCCAGTGGTTAAAAGAGCAGGATATGTGTGTCGTGACGCTGTGGAACGAGGTGCCGATTGCCGTGACCCCGCCTAATCATGTCATTCTGACCATTACCGAGACTGACCCGGGCCTGCGCGGCGATACCGCCAGTGGCGGTACCAAGCCAGCCACCTGTGAAACCGGAGCAGTGGTGAAGGTGCCCTTGTTCCTGGAAGAGGGCGATACAATTAAAGTTGACACCCGGACCGGTGAATATCTGGGCCGTGCCAAAGAATAACGCGACTGTGACCCCAGACTGGCGACCGACTGCCAGTATTGAGACCCTCAAAACCAGAGCGCGTTTGTTACAACAGACGCGTTCTTTTTTTTATCAGCGGGATGTCCTCGAAGTTGAAACCCCGATACTAACCAGCGCCGGTACTACGGAGACCCATCTGGACCAGTTCGTGGTCAGCAGTCCGCTCGATGATAAACATTATTATTTAATTACCTCGCCTGAGCTGGCCATGAAGCGCCTGTTGGCTGCTGGCAGTGGTGATATCTTTCAATTAACCCGGGTCTTCCGGGCCGGGGAGTGCGGTAGTCAGCACCAACCCGAGTTCACCATGCTGGAATGGTATCGGCTTGGCTTTGATTTAGATGCCTTGATGAGAGAGGTGGAAGCGCTGTTGGCTGTGCTATTGGGTGACAAGCTGACATCTTCTGTGATGACACTGACCTATGCACAGGCCTTCGAGCAGTATTTATCTATTGATCCCTTTAGCGCAACAATAGAGGAATTGAAACAGTGTTTTGTCTCCAGGACAAAAACAGAGCCACCGGTCCTGGAGGATAAACAGGCTTATCTGGATCTACTTATGAGCCATCTAGTGGAACCGTGCTTTGATCCGAAGCGACTTACCTTTGTTAAGCACTACCCGGCTGAGCAGGCTTCTCTCGCAAGAATCAATGAAACTGACCCACGTGTCGCTGAACGTTTTGAGGCCTTCGCCGGTGGGCTGGAACTGGCCAATGGCTTTTATGAGCTGACCGATAAGGATCAACAGTTGAAACGGATGCAGGAAGAAAACCAGCAGCGTCTTGCAATCGGCAAGCTGCAAATAGATATCGACCAGAGTTTTCTTGCTGCGTTAGAGGAAGGCTTACCCGTTTGCAGTGGTGTTGCTGTCGGATTTGATCGTCTGGTCATGGTAGTAACAACTAAGCATACAATCCGCGAAGTACAGAGTTTTATCATTGATCCCAATTAGTAGCTATTTCTGTTAGCAAAACCTTGATTAATTAGGACGGATGTATTATTTTATTTTTAGAAATTAGGACGAATGTCCTATTATTATATTGGTTATACAAGACTAACAAGCATCCTGGAGACCAGCATGAGCGACATGTTATTTACCCCCATAAAAGTCGGGGATCTGGAATTACCCAA
>JASFLV010000224.1:0-5284 GCA_050117915.1 Thioalkalispiraceae bacterium
TAGAGCAATTGTTTCAATATTTTAGGCTAGAGTAAATAGCCGCTGCTACAATATAATCATGTCCAGCACTACATCAACACAAAACTCGATTCTGGGTCAAGGTGAAACCAAAACGCTGGGCATCCTTTCTTCCTTGATCGCAGAGTTTTCCATGTCACTCGATCTTGATCAGACCATGAAGCATGTCGTCGAGGTGACCAAGGCGATGATGAGTGCGGAAGGGGTGGCGCTTTTCCTGCTGGAAAATGATGATACGGAACTTGTCTGCCGTGTCTGCGCTAATCCAACGGATATTACCGGGACGCGGATTAGTGCTAACAAGGGCATTATTGGCCGCAGCCTTCGAGAAGAGAAAGTTCAGCTGGTCGCCGATGCCTCCACAGATCCTGATTTCGTTGGCGATATTGACAGGCTGGCAGGCACCCCTATCCAGTCGGTTCTTAGCGCACCCTTAATGCTGGGGGACAGGAAGTTTGGCGCACTCGAAGCGATAAACAAGCTAGCCTACGGCGACCGGTTTGATGAAAAGGATAGAGATTTTCTTTCCACACTTGCCCATGCCGCTTCACTCGCGATTCACAATGCGAACCTGGCCAGTCAGGTGATTGATGAAGAGCGCACCCGCCAGGAGTTGTTGCTGGCACGGGAAGTACAGGAAGCCGTGTTTCCGAGTGCGAAAGACAACGGCCATGTCATCGCAGGCTATAATTTACCGGCACGCAGTGTCTCTGGCGATTTTTATGATTATCTCGAAGTGGCGCCAGGCCGTTTTTGTTTCTGTCTTGGTGATGTATCCGGTAAAGGGGTGAACGCGGCGTTAATGGTGGCCAGGGTAAGTGGGCTGTTCCGTTATCTGGCAAAAAATAAAACCTCACCTGCTGAATTGCTGGCTGCAATGAATGATGAATTATGCGAAACCACGACTCGGGGTATGTTTGTCACCATGGTGGCCGGCGTTTATGACCGGAATGATAAATTGGTTGAACTGGCGAATGCCGGACACCAGCCACCATTGCAGATGCAGGCCAATAACATCATCGCGCATAAACAGGCTGCTCAGCCTTTAGGTATTCTCCCGGGAGTGGACTTTCAGCCATACATACTACGGCTCAAAGAGGGCGCTTTATATATATTCACAGATGGCCTGACCGAGTGCTGGACAGGCGATCAGCAGCCGCTGGAAGAAGAGGGCGTAAAAGCCCTGATCAGGAAACATGCCAGTGTACCGTTACCTGACCGGCTGAATTTTATGGTGGATGACGCGACCCGCTGGAAAATGAAAGCCGATGGAAGCCTTCATGATGACATTACCTTGCTGGTGATTGATGGCTAGTGGCTGGGTACGGCTTTGTCCGTATCGATATCCTCAGGCCCGATAGCGAGGAATCGCCTAATATCGTCTTAACCAGCTGGCAGGATAAGCTGTCTTGCGCAACCATATGCCAAAGGACGCGTTTGATGGAAAGGCTAAGCTGGTAATGCATGAGCTGGTTATCACTGCTGAGTCAAAATAGAAGTTCTCTAACCCGATTTTTCAGCGTGTCTACTATTCGAGGGGTTGCACTATACTATATAGATAAGCAATCAAACACAGTTGACGAAATTATGCTAAGTTTTCTAATGCGTGCGATATGGTTGGGCTGGTCATGGGTTGAACTTACCATTTTTACCCTGATTCTTTATATTCTTTCCTGGTTACCCAAGCCCATCACCAAACCATATTATCATTACCTGTTTCGAATATGGTGCGACTTCTTTGTTCGGGCGCTTGGAGTGCGGATGCGCCTGCACGAGAAAAATGTCAAACCATTGCCAAAACAGTTCATTCTAATTGCAAATCACCCTTCGGCATTGGAAGACGTTGGTATTCCTTCGTTATTTAACGTTTACCCATTAGCGAAACAGGGTGTACGTAACTGGTTTTTAGTCGGACGCATTAACGAGTGGGCAGGGACGATGTTTGTAAAACGTGATGATCCTGATTCACGACATGCCGCGATTGATAAATTAATCGAAAAACTGCAACAGGGACACAGTGTTGCCTTGTTCCCGGAGGGTGGATGCAAAGGTCGTCGTATTTATGAGCGTTTTCAGACGGGTGCGTTCGCTGTCTCGATCCAGACAGGCATTCCTATTGTGCCGGTGTTTATCCATTACGAGGCACAGGAAACCTTTGAGTGGCAGGAACCCTACACCATCATCGATAAGATGTGGCATTTCATGACCAGCCAGAATGATCAGGCCAACTTTTACGTTTATGATGCTATTTACCCCGCTGAGTTTGCAGATAAACATATCTTTGCAGAATATATGCATGACCATTATCTAAACTGGCAAGCTCAATATCTTGAATAAGGGAAGTGGGGTCAGAGCACTATGTCACTCTAGGAATTGAAAGGGCTGTTTTCTCTTTTCCCAAAGTAAAAAAAACCCGCGAATGTTCGCGGGGTTTTTCTCAAGCATAAACCTGAGATCGTTCAGACCTGAATGTTTGCTGCCTGTGGACCTTTAGGACCAGACTCTACTTCGTATGTCACTTGCTGACCTTCAGCCAGTGAACGAAAACCTTCGCTTTTGATTGCAGAAAAGTGAGCAAAAACATCAGCGCTGCCATCTTGTGGAGTGATAAAGCCAAAGCCTTTAGAGTCGTTAAACCATTTAACGGTTCCTGTTGCCATAATAATTACCTCATTAAAGTATTAAAAAATTAAACGTGTTACAAATCTTACGAGGTAGTCAACAGGAGAAAACTAAAGAGAACTTCTGACAAGAACCAGGATAGAATGTATCGTTGTGTAATATACCAGTTTGGACCATGTACATTACCCATGCACGTATTATATGGCCGAAAGGTAATATTACAAGACATTATCGTGTTTATTTTTCTCAATACTACCAATAATGCTCTTTTTTATGCTTATCTGACCTTGTATCGGAGTTAAATGGGGTCAGGTAACAAAGGTTTCTAATATTAGAGAGCATTATTCTCTGACGCCAATTATTCGATTATCCGGCCCCGGCTTCAATGAGAAATTGCTCGCTAAATCGTGTTACCGCATCCCAGTCAGTGTATTCATGATCGCGAGAGGTGTCGGTGTCACCGCCTTCTTTTTTTGCAATGTAGCGCATGATCAATCGTGTGATGAAACCGTATTGCGTATACTTGATAGCGCCAGCGAAGGTTTCCATCATTCTGGGTTGCCAGTGAGTTTTGTCGGCTAACCCTGGGCCAAAGGATCGGGCCGTTTCCTGTTCTTTGTCATTCTTGCTGTGGATGGCCATACATACTGTAAAAAATGCCGAGGGTACCTGGTTGAGCCAGTCCCTGTGGGTGGTAATAAACGTTTGTAGATAGCGTGGGAAAGTACCCATGTAGATAGAGCCACCAATGATGGCGGCATCAAACTCAGCGGTCGAGAAGTCTTTTGGTAAGTGATTGCCAGCCAGGACGGTAGCTTGATGGCCATGACGGCGAATTGCATTAGCGATAAACTGAGCAATGGCGGCTGTCTGACCTTCTTTGGAAGCATAGACTATTAATATATTCATCTTCTCTCCTCTTTGTTAATGGTGACTCACCCTCAGTAAAGTAGCCCAGGGAACTTGAACAGGTATGTTTTATCAAGCAATGGCTTCAATATAAAGTCTGTTACATCACTGCATGAGATTTTTGTCAAATGTGCCAAATGGGATCGTACCACGTGTTTATCTGCTTCTGTGATCGACCTGATTCTTAGTGACGATGATTATCATCTGTATCTTGATACATTATGGGGAACAGGTAAGGCAATATGATTGCCGGATTCATGCCTATTTCCGGCTAACATCTTCATTTCGTTCATTTAATTAAAAACATATCCTGAGCATGGACATGCTATACTTACTGGCTGGCCGTTGATGCAATCTGGGTTCACGGACCAGTCTTTCCCACTGCCTGTACAGGGGCATGGGCTTATCACTCTTGAGAAAACTTCCTCTTATTGATGTAAACCAGATACATACAGTGTCGTGTGTTTGGGGTGTAGGTTTTCCCGAATGACACCAAATTTCACCTATACAGGTTGATATAAATGAAAATAGATATCGTCACAACACCCAATGAAGTACTAAAAGAGACAGGATTTGGCACACTAAAGTCTTGTCATAGTGTTTTAGAATCAATCAAGAAGTTGGGGTATGACGTGAAGTTGAATGTGTGCAGTAGTCTGAACGATCTGATGATGGTTGTGAACAGGAAACCGGATCTGGTTATTCTGGCCGTGAAGTATATTTCTATTGATAATGGAAGTGATATCTGGTTGTCAGAATTCTTTGCCGGGCATGAAATCAATTACTCCGGCTCGTCGAGAGCAGTGTTGAGATTTGATTCTGACAAAGTACTAGCCAAATCACATTTAAGGAAAAAAGGCGTGACAACCGCAGACTATTTTACTGCCATCCCGGGTCAGTATAAATGCGAAGCGGAATTGCCCGTTAAATTCCCCTTGTTCCTGAAACCACTGGATGCGGCCAATGGTAACGGGATTGATGACTTGTCCTTGGTGACTAATTTTGCAGAGTTCGAAAGTAAAATCCTGTCCTTGTACGAGGCTTTTACTCTGCCTGTGCTAGCTGAGGAATATCTGGATGGTCGGGAATATTCAGTGGCCATCATCAAAACAGAAGACAGTAAGCTTGTCGTTTCGCCTGTTGAAATAGTACCGCAGCAATCAACCAAGGGTCTGCGGATCCTGGGCGAAAAGGCGAAAAAGGAAGACTCAGAAGAGATTAAGAAAATTAAAGATAAAAAAATCCTGAATGCAGTAACAAAACTGGCGGTTGATGCCTTTGCCAAACTGGGGATATGGGATTTTGGGCGAATTGATATTAAAACCAGCAAGAGTGGGCAGTATTATTTCATGGAAGCCAACCTGGTGCCGGGGATGACTTTCGGTACCAGTTATTTCCCCCAGGCCTGTGAAATTGCCAATGATTTAAGCTACGATGAGGTGATACAGCTTATTGTAGAAAAAGGGATTAGCCGGGCGGCGATTAACGAACCCGTCGTCACACTGCCTGTCATAAACGGCAAACTCAGCGACAAACGTATTACTGCTATATAAATAGCTTATCTTTAACAATGATCACTACGTATTTATCAGATTTCGAATATATTAAGGAGTTACAGTTTCATGTCGTATGAGCTGTTAGTCGAAGTCACACGTAATGGCACTGTGGAAAGTCGGCATTTTGGTTCTGCGGTCGTGTGTGATTTTAAGGGCAATGTTATGCAAAGCTGGGGAGA
>JASFLV010000225.1:0-5283 GCA_050117915.1 Thioalkalispiraceae bacterium
GAGTCCTGCATATGGGCTCGAGTCAGCGCATCGAGTGCACCAAAAGGCTCATCCATCAATAACACTTTTGGCTCCATCGCGAGTGCCCGTGCTATACCCACACGTTGCTTCATCCCCCCCGAAATCTCACTGGGATGTTTATGCATGGCGTGAGTCATATGCACCAGTTCCAGATTGTGCTTAACCCACTCCTTGATTTCAGCCTTTGTTTTTTTACCTTTAAAAACCTGTTTTACGGCTAATTCAACATTTTCATAGGCTGTAAGCCATGGCAACAGGGAATGATTCTGAAATACCACCCCACGATCAGGTCCTGGCTCATTGACTTCTTTACCATCCAGGATGATACCGCCTTTTGTCGCCTGATAGAGCCCCGCAACAATATTCAAAACAGTCGACTTACCACACCCTGAGTGTCCAATCAGAGAGACGAACTCTCCTTTATCGATGGTCAGGTCTACGTCATCCAGTGCGCTAAAAGGACCGGTTGGTGTGTCGAATTCCATCGAGACTCTTGATATTTCTAAATGCTTCATAAACTCTCTCCCCTTAGCGAATCACTGCTGACTTATCCCAGCTGACGTATTTCTGTAGCAACAGCATCAACCTGTCTAAACCAAAACCGATTAAGCCAATGACTATCACAGCCACCATAATACGTGCCAGTGAATCCGAACTACCGTTCTGGAATTCATCCCAGACAAATTTACCTAATCCAGGATTCTGGGCCAGCATTTCAGCAGCAATCAATACCATCCAGCCTATGCCTAGTGAGACACGCAAACCTGCAAACATCATCGGGATTGATGATGGCAACACGATTTTAAAAACATTTGTAAACCAGCCCAGGCGTAGTACACGGCTAACGTTAACCAAATCAGTGTCGATGGAAGATACTCCGACAGTGGTATTAATAATCGTTGGCCACATACAACACAATGTCACAGTAATTGCAGAAGTCAGAAACGACTTCTCAAATAGAGGATCATCGGATATATACACCGCACTAACAATGATTGTCACAATCGGTAACCATGCTAAGGGTGATACTGGTTTAAACGTTTGGATAATCGGATTTAACGCTGTATATAATGTTGTACTTAAACCACATATAATTCCAATTGGTATTGCAATTAAACTAGCTAACAGGAATCCTGTAAGCACAGTAACAATACTCGTTAATACTTGATCAATAAATGTTGGAGCACCAGTAAACGGCCGAATCTTTGCTTCATAACCGGGATCTTTTTCCAGTCTTTTCGCATTCCGCTCTTCCTGGCGCTGATAAAATACTGTTTCTTTTTTGCGGGACTGTACATGCTCACCGTAAAGTGTCACTGCCTGACCCCAGACCTGTGCCGGCCCCGGGACCTGGCCCAGTGACGTATTGATCTGCGAGGCAATTCCAGCCCAGAGAGTTAAAAATATCGTAATCGATAGGGCAGGAATACCTATGGTTTTAAAAACCCTTGCAGGATCTTTGAACCACTCTATAAACCTGCTTGTCTGACCACCGATATTCAAACTTTGAATAATGTTAACAACCTGTGTGCTCATTCTACTAACCTCATAAGATTTCCCCGGTACGTTCCCGTACCGGGGAACCTTGTGCTTAAATCTTATCTTTTCCCTTAAGTCCGATCTTGAATTTCTTCAGGTAATCATTGGGTTTAGTGCCATCGTAAGTCACCCCATCTATAAATTCCGTCTGTGGCTTACGAAACCCGGTTTCTGTTGCAAACTCAGGGAAATCTGCTGGCTTGACTTTACCTTCTTTAATCAACTCTTTTGCCGCTACTGCATAAATATCTGGACGATAGACTTTCTTGGCAATGTCCTTATACCAATTGTCACTCTTTTGCTCAGAAATTTGTCCCCAACGACGCATTTGGGTCAAATACCAGATTGCATCACTGTAGTACGGATACGTGGCAAAATAACGGAAGAATACATTGAAATCGGGCACTTCACGTTTATCACCTTTTTCATACTCAAAGGTACCCGTCATGCTATTGGCAATCACATCATAGTCAGCACCTACATATTGACTCTTGGAGAGAATCTTTACCGCCTCAGGTCGATTCTTGTTATTACCCTCATCCAGCCACTGCGCAGCACGGATCAGCGCCTTGACCACACGAATATGCGTGTTCGGGTACTTATCAGCCCACTCTTTGCTAACTCCAAAGACCTTTTCTGGATTGTCTTTCCAGATTTCATAGTCAGTAATAACAGGAACGCCGATGCCTTTGAAAACCGCCTGTTGATTCCATGGTTCACCTACGCAGTAGCCATAAATCGTCCCGGCTTCCATGGTAGAAGGCATTTGTGGAGGTGGCGTAACAGATAACAATGCATCTGCTTTTAAGTTACCACTGGTATCGCCCTTATGCGGGGCATAGTATCCCGGGTGAATACCACCTGCAGCTAGCCAGTAACGCAATTCATAGTTATGAGTAGATACAGGAAAGACCATTCCCATTTTGAATGGCTTGCCTTCCTTCTTGTATTTATCTACAACTGGCTTTAGATAATCTGCCTTGATAGGATGAATCGGTTTGCCATCTTTATGCGGCACATGCTTCTTCATTTGCGCCCAGATATCATTGGAGACAGTAATACCATTGCCGTTGAGGTCCATGCTAAACGCAGTGACCACATGTGCTTTGGTACCGAAGCCAATCGTGGCGCCAAGTGGCTGACCCGCCAGCATATGCGCACCATCCAGCTCACCATCAATCACACGATCCAGCAGAACCTTCCAGTTTGCTTGCGCTTCCAGCGTGACATAAAGTCCTTCGTCTTCGAAATAACCCTTTTCATAAGCAATCGCCAATGGGGCCATATCAGTCAGTTTGATAAAGCCGAACTTTAACTCTTCCTTTTCTGGATAACCTACTTCGGCGCTTACCTGTGTAGTGTAACTGATGAGTGTGACACTGACGGACATCAGTAAACCGATAAGTCCTCTTTTCAAAACTATCCCTTTGCCCAATAAATTTTTCATTTTAATATCCAACCTTGCTTTGCTCTGTACGTTCCAAAAAAAAGCGTCTGGACAGACGACACCATGAGTGTGTCTACCCAGGCGCCATTGCCTCTTACCTAACCACCCCGCCGTTGGAGCGAAACAGGAATTTGCTAAACGTTAACAGAGCAAACGGTATGCCAAACATATAAGAAAATACTTAACTTCTTGTTTTCTAACATGTTAAGGGGCGAGACACAGCACCCGGTGATGCTATCCAGATCAAAACCGCCCTAGCATAGTGCAATTTTTACCTAACCATCTTGCTACATGCTTGAAATGAGGGCATAGAGAAACACATTCATGCCTGTCTTTAGTGCACACTTGTGATACACGTAAAAAAACCCTGCATGGCAACGCCACACAGGGTTTTGTTTGATCGCCCAACATATTCAGGCAGCTACGGTTGCCGCTGCATTTTTCATGGTAGTTGATAGCACTACATAGGTTTCTGTCCAGGCAACTTTAACATCATCGGTAAATTTATCACCTAAACCCTGACCCAGCGTCCAGAGTAATGCCTCACCCACCACATCATAGTCTTCGTCCTTTACCCCATAAGTGACATGGCGCTTCCCCATCTCTTCAACTGCAGGGACCACTGCTTCCAGGTTATTCAGACTATTAACCGCTGTATTAATCATCGCCATCAGTTTACGCCCCTGTTCAGTCATATCTTCGGGAAATAATTCCCGATAAGCAGGGTTTAACTCAAACAGTTTTGCATAGAATAATTCAGCTGCTTTGTCAGATATGGGTTTTACCTGCTCCCAGCTACCTTGGACTAACTTAATTTGTTCCGGTGTCATTTCTCATCTCCTGTTCTAATAATGTTAAAGAGGAATCCGTATAACTACCCCACCCATGACTTCACCAATTTTGAAATCAGTACGGGGGCTATCTTTATGTTTGTTGTGGCAAGATATACAGGCCGGGGCAACCGCTACATCTGGATAGACTGCTGTGAAATATTGTACCCCACCCAACTCTTCTTCCGAGTAAAAGTTTTTACCTGGGTTTTCTGCAATATAATTAAGCCCTTTAACTTCAACATCAGTCTTTGGTTTATTCTGCTTGTTAACCGGCCATAGTGAAAGTAAAGAGTAATTAAACGGTGCACCTTTTTCTGCAACTCGTTCTGCACCATAGCGGAACATTTGCGCCGGCAAAACCAGGGCTTTCTCATCTTTCCAATGCTCAGATGCCTTAATCACTTTTTCTTCTTTCGCCAAACGATTAATGATCAAACGCGTATAGACCGTTCTGTCTGCTTCCATCACCGAATGCAGTGAATCAGCCATTTTCTGCGGATCAATGCCCGTTGCTTTCTCTCCACCACATGCTGAGAACAGCAAGGAAGAACCGAGCACGCCTGTTAATAAAATAAATAATTTAGATTTCATAATTACCTCTCCTGTTGTTTAAAATTACATACCTTCTACATCTTTCTTTAAATCCAGACGCTGTTTAACCATGTCCAGACTTTCTATATGGACGCCAGGTTTTTCAGAAAAATTATTTTCAATTAAGTCACGGTCTGCTAGTGAATCGATAGAAAACCCAAAACCATGACATTGCATACAGACACTACGAAGCATTTTTTCATTTGGCCGGAGGTTATTGTTTTGATTATGTTCTGCAATAACCAGTAAACTACCTTCATGTTTTATCTGCTTGCGTGGCAAATGGCAGGTGGCACATGACACACCAGTATCCTTTCCAGCACTACCCGTTATTTCCTTATGCCATAGATCAAAATGGGAAGAACTTTTATAGGCACGACTATGTTGATCATCATGACAACTCAAACAGGCTTCTACAGCAGCATGTCGAGTGTCAAAGCGATGGGCACTATGACAAGAGATACAGGTGAGCTCCTTGTTATGCGCAGTCACCTTCATTTCACTTCTTGCCATGGAAGGCTGCATGGGGTTCAATCCTTGTGCTAAACGCATGCCATGTTTTCCAGCCAGAAACCCTTCTGCCTGTTCGTTATGACAGGTCATGCACACTTCATAACTCGGTTTATCGATCCATTCTGGCTTTATTGTTTGTTCCAATTGCTGCATATGGCATGCACTACAATTCACCCCAGACTGACTGTGTGCGGTATCCATCCAGTCCTGCATAATTTTAGAATCTTTACGGACACTCATAGGCTTATCAGCATCAGATACCGCTAAACTTTCAATTGGATATTGTTCAATTGGATAATCTGCCAGAACACGGTAGGCAGCGGATAGTGATAAAGGCTG
>JASFLV010000226.1:0-5280 GCA_050117915.1 Thioalkalispiraceae bacterium
TGTCCAGCTTATAACGATTAAGGGCCTCTTCCAGGGCACGGATATCCTGCTTGGCTTTATTGATCCGGGCCTTTTCCGGTTCATCCATAATATTCGGTACGACCACCGCAGCCAGGATCCCGAGAATCACGACCACGACCATTACCTCGATCAAGGTAAAACCGGATTGTTTGTTACTCATCAACTTTCTCTTCATTTACTTACCCCTATCACACATCTTTCGTACAACTGCATGTACTTTTAAAAATTTAACTGATTAACTGGTTCATATTGAATATGGGTAACAACGTTGCCAATACGATAAACAACACCACCATACCCATCACAATAATCAGAACCGGTTCAAGCATACTCATCAGGAATGAAATTTGAGTTTCCTGTTCCCTCTCCTGGTTGGTTGCCGCGCGCTCCAGCATTTCCTCGAGATTACCACTGACTTCACCACTCCCAATCAGGTTGACGGTCATTGGTGGAAAGTAACCGCTTTGTTCCAATGAACGAGCCAGCGGTGCCCCTTCACGTACCTTATGTGCAGCAATCTTAACCGCCTCGCGCATGGGTAGATTACTGATCACCTGGCCAGCAATACGTAACGCCTCCAGAACCGGAACGCCACTGGCGGCCAGGATGCTCAAGGTCCGGGCGAAACGAGAGGTATTCACGCCCCGATTAAACCGGCCGAGGACCGGCAATCTTAACAACAGGCTATGAAACTTATATTTTGGTCCCGGCTTCCGCAGTATATAAACCGTCGCGACAATCAGAATGACGATCACAATAAATCCATAAAGACCGTAATCCCGAAAACTACTACTCACGGCTATCAGAATCCGTGTCATTAATGGCAGAGTTTGCCCCATATCTTCGAATACTTCGACGACCTGGGGCACAACATAGCCCAGTAACACCGCCACCACCGCAATCGCCATAAAGGTCAGGATTGCCGGATAAAACATGGCCATCTGCACCCGCTGCGCCATTTGCTGGCGTGCCTCGGTATAGACGGCTAAACGTTCCAGGATGGTATCCAGATGTCCCGATTGTTCGCCGGCCGCAACCGTCGCCCGATATAACTCGGGAAACACATGGGGGAACTTACCCAGGCCATCGGCCAGGCTATGCCCCTCCATGACCCTGGCCCGCACGGCCAGCATCAGGCTTTTCAAACGTGGCTTTTCACACTGGCGTGCTACCGTCGAGGTTGCCTCGTCCAGGGGCAGACCCGAGCGCACCAGTGTCGCCAATTGACGGGTAATCAAGGCCAGATCCGTGGCGCTAATTCCTCGCCGCAGACTAAAACTAAAACCTGGTTTATCCCCCGTCCTGGATTCGCGTTGGGCAACTTCGCCGACTGATAACGGAATCAGACCCTGATCGCGTAGCTGTTGACGAATGGCACGCGGTGAATCCCCTTCAAGAACTCCTTTTTTTTCCTTGCCGGTTTTATCCAGGGCTGCAAATTCAAACGCACCCATGACTAATCCTCGCGGGTAACCCGCAGGACTTCTTCTAACGAGGTCTCACCGGCCAGAATCCGGCGAAGACCATCCTGGCGAATACTGGGTGAAGACTGGCGGGCATGCATTTCCAGTTCGTGTTCGCCCACCCCATCATGGATCAGGCTACGCATCTTGTTGTCGATCTCAACCAGCTCATAGATACCGGTTCGTCCGCGATAACCCAGGAAGTTACAGTGCTCACAACCGGTTGGTTCATATAGGACGGGCGGATCATCGGGTGATAAGCCAAGCATGTCGCACTCTGCGCTATCCGGTACGTGCGGCCGTTTGCATTGAGGACACAAAATACGCACCAGCCGTTGGGCCAGCACCGCGACCAGGCTGGACGAGAGTAAAAATGGTTCGACCCCCATATCGCGTAAGCGGGTTATCGCACCGATCGCGGTATTCGTATGCAGGGTCGAAAATACCATGTGTCCAGTCAAGCTTGACTGGATGGCGATCTCAACCGTTTCCAGGTCGCGAATCTCACCGACCATAACCACGTCAGGGTCCTGACGCAGAATGGCACGCAAACCGCGTGCGAAACTCATATCGACTTTAGTGTTGACCTGGGTCTGACCAATACCATCAATGTAATATTCAATGGGGTCCTCGACCGTCATGATATTACGACTGGTGTCATTCAGATCGCCCAGTGCAGCATACAGGGTCGTTGTCTTACCTGAACCAGTCGGGCCGGTGACCAGGATGATCCCATGCGGTTTGTGGATCATACGATGCATCACTTCCTGGATTTCCGGGTCCATCCCCAGGTTGGTCAATTCCAGCCGTCCCGCCTGTTTGTCCAGCAAACGCAATACCACACGTTCGCCATGACCAGAAGGTAAGGTCGATACCCGCACATCAACCGGATGTCCGGCAATCCGGAACGAGATACGCCCGTCCTGAGGCAAACGCTTTTCAGCAATATCAAGCTTGGCCATTACCTTGATCCGTGATGTGACCAGGGGTGCCAGTGCCCGAGGTGGCTGAAGGACTTCTCGCAACACACCATCAACCCGGAGTCGAACTATCAGCCGATTTTCAAAGGGCTCGATGTGAATATCCGAGGCCTCTTCTTTCACCGCCTGGGTCAGCAACGCATTTATCAGACGAATAATCGGCGCATCATCTTCTGTTTCGAGTAAGTCTTCCGGTTCGGCGAGTTCCTGGGCGATACTGGTCAGGTCCAGCTCTTCGCCAAGGCCTTCCATCATTTCGACCGCTTCGTCACCTGAGGAGGTCTCGTATTTTTCCTGGAGCAGTTTTTCAAACTCATCCGCTGTCACGCTATTGAGTTTCAGTGGTCGCTTATAGTGTCGGCGTAATTCCTGTAATGGCGTATTACTCGCGCCCTCTCTGACGGTCACCTCCACAGTTACCGGGGAGACTTCCGAGACGATGACCCCATGCCGTTTGGCATAGGAATAGGATAACTTGCGAGGTCCTGCAGACACTGTTTCAACATCGACCGCGACTTCCTCTGCTTGATTGAGTAGATCTTCCTGCATCTTACTCGCCTATATAGGGTGGTAGCTCACTTGCGTCGGGGCTGACCGGCGCGGAGTCAGTTTGCTCGGGTTCATCACCTGCGGGTTCCGTCGCCACCGGAATGGTTCCTTCATGCATAGAAGCGGGATCACTCAATTCAAGACGCTGTGCCGAGTCTTCATAGGGTGGGGGTAAACGCAGGAATTCCGACATCTCGGGCAACATGGGGGTCAATTCGTCATCAATCAAGCGTAAGCCTTCTTTCTTCATCTGAATTTGCTTTGAGCGTAAGAAATTGTATTTCTCACTGGTCAATGCCTGCATAGTCTTTTTATCTTTCATGATAGTCGGATGCAGGAACACCATCAGGTTGGTCTTGACCTTGCTGGTGCGTTGGTATCTGAACAGCCAGCCCAGCAAAGGGATATCACCCAGCCCCGGTACTTTTTGTTCCGATTCAATCAAGTCATCTTTAATCAAACCACCGAGCACAATGATCTGACCATCATCGACCATTACACTGGTCTGAATTGAGCGTTTGTTAGTGACAATATCGGCCGCCTGACTACTTGGTGCCAGACTGGAAACTTCCTGGGTCACATCCAGTTTGATTGCATCCCCTTCATTGATTTGTGGTTTGATCTTAAGGGTCAAACCGACATCTTCACGCGATATGGTATTGAAGGGATTGGTTGGCGTCGAACCGCCCGTACCCGTACTGGTATAACTGCCTGTCACAAAGGGCACGTTCTGACCTACCACAATTTCTGCTTCTTCATTATCAAGTGTCACCAGGGTAGGTGTTGATAAGACATTAGTCTGTGAGTCACCGGCTAATGCCGAGAGTAACGCGGCGATCTTGTTTGCCCCGGTTAAGTCACCGAAACCGACATTGAATCCAATCGGTGTGGGTGGATTTTCCAGATTTGCAAAGGCTGTAATGGGGGTGCCTAAACTAAAATTGACCAGCCCCACCGCGTTGTTACCATCTCGTCCATCAATTGCCCACTGCACACCCAGCTCACGGGATTTTTCGTGAGAGACCTCGGCAATCACCGCTTCCACCATCACCTGGGCCCGACGCACATCAAGCTGATTGATGACTGACTTCAAGGAACGAAAAATATCCGGCGGAGCAGTGATGACCAGGGCATTGGTATTTTCATCTGCCTGGATATTAACGTCACTCCCACCCTGAGCAGCTCCTGATTTACTGGCGGCCTTAATGGCCTGCTGACTGACACCGGTAAGCACTGGCACCAGGTCCTTCGCCACTGCATTGCGTAAATAAACCACATGGGTATTACCACCGATGTCCAGTGGTGTATCCAGGTGCAGGATCAGTCCTTTGATACTCAAACGCGATGACTTATCACCACTAATGAGCAAGCTATTGGTCCGCTCATCGGCAACCACCTTGGCCTGTTCGGGTCCGCCTTTTGGTCCCGGCGTTTTGAGTTGGCCCAGGATGCGTACCAGCTCCGACGCCGAGGCATGACGCAGCTGAATGACCTCGATTTCATCACCGGTGGCTGTGTCGATACGCCGAATAATTCGGGTCAAACGTGCTATGTTGGCCGCCGAGTCTGAGAGAATGATGACGTTTGAGGAGGGCACGGCTGCCAGGTGGCCACGCTGTGGGACGAGTGGGCGGAGTATTGGCACCAGTTGACTGGCATTCACATGTTTGACTTCGACAATATGCGTCACCAGTTCATCACTGGTGCGATCTGTTAAACCTGAAACCGTACCAATCGCATCCTGCTTGGCATTGACATCCGGGACGATCTTAATTACATCGTCACCCGGAATAGCAGCAAAACCATGCACCTTTAAAATCGATAAAAAGATCTGGTAGACCTGGTCTGCATCCATCGGCCTTTGGGAAATGATGGTCACCTTGCCTTTGACGCGTGGATCTATGATAAAGTTTTGCCCGGTATATTTTGCTACCGCATCAATCACTGTACGAATATCCGCTTCAGCAAAGTTCAGGGTTATATCCTTTTGTTTGGCTTCGTTTTGTTTGTCTTTCGCTGGTGCGGATAAACCCTGTTGTGGCATAACTAGCAGTGTCGCCAGTGAAAATACAAGTACAACCGTAAACAGACTATGACAGACCTGACCTGGCTTGATTCTGGTTTTTGTTATTCGCCTTTCTAACATCATTGACTCACATATTGATATTTAAATTTTCACGGTGGCCATTACGTTCAATACCCAGCGTGATGGATGTTTGCGAGGAAAGATTTCCAAGCAGTCCCTGAAAGACACTCGGGTCACTGAC
>JASFLV010000227.1:0-5272 GCA_050117915.1 Thioalkalispiraceae bacterium
GAACCCGTATATGCGCCACGTGGTTGCCGTTCTAATTCTGAAATAATTTCCATGCAACGGACTTTCGGGCAACCCGTTATTGTCCCTCCGGGAAAAACTGCACGAATTATTTTACCTGGGGTCATGCCAGTTGATAATTGCCCAGACACATTCGAGACAATATGATGAACATGGGCATAGCTTTCCATCGCCATGAATTCATCAACCTGGATTGTACCTGGCTTGCAAATTCTGCCCAGATCATTTCTCTCCAGGTCAATCAGCATAATGTGTTCTGCGCGCTCTTTATAATTTGTAATTAACTCCTTTTGTAAATCACTATCTTTGCGCGCAGTTTCACCACGCGGTCTTGTGCCTGCGATCGGTCGCGTCTCGATCCGTTCACCATCAGTGCAAAATAACCTTTCCGGTGAAGAACTGACAACCGAAAAGTTATTATGTTTTATAATTGCCGAATAAGGAGCGGGGTTGGTGTTGCGTAAATGTCGATAGACATTCACATCTGTCACGTTGGGCTTTAGTTGTGCTTCCCACTGACGTGACAAATTTACCTGGAACACATCACCTTCACGAATATATTCGAGAATTCTTCTGACTGAATGGAGGTAAATGTCCGGGTTTTCTTCTTTTAATGCCTCTGTCAATATTGCTTCATCTGACATCGAACTCTGTTTAATTGCTGCAATATTTTGCTTAATGGACTCCAGCTCATCAGCAAATTCGGTTTCGATAACAATGTGGGTTTGCTCCTGGGTATGATCGTAAATAATGGCTGCGGGTGTTCGAATTGCAAATGCGACTGGCACATCTTGATTTGTTTTTTTAAACTGGATAGTCGGTTCGATTTCCGCTGCTAATTCATACCCAAGATAGAGAAACCAGCCACCACAAAAAGGCAGTGCTATTTCATCCTCCAATGTACTTTCTATTTTTTCCTGTCGCCAGATTTTATCCAGTTCAGTAAGAAAAGAGCTGGTTTCGCACAATTGGTGATTAAGTTTGATCTTGTTTTCGGAATCTTTTACTAATTGTTGTTGTGGTAACGCAAATAAAATATCAAAGCCTTTATTGTCAGACTTTGTAGCTAATGCCGTGGTTTCCAGCAGAAATGGAAATTTATCAGGATGATTTTCAAGTAATGCCAGTAAATCGGGTCGACTGGAGAGTGTTACATGTATGATGCTTTTCTTATTTGACACCCTGCTGATTCCAAACAGGTGTTCTAGAAATTAAATTTTCCGAAACACGAGAGTTCCATTGGTTCCACCAAAACCAAATGAATTAGAAAGAGCGACATCTATTTTCATCTCTCTTGCGCTACCAGGCACAAAATCGAGATCACATTCAGGATCCTGGTTGAATATGTTGATGGTAGGTGGCGCGACCTGATCACGAATTGCAAGCGCGGTATAAATCGCTTCGATGCCCCCTGCTGCTCCAAGTAAATGCCCCGTCATCGATTTTGTTGAACTCATAGCGATCTTGTTTGCATGCTCAGCAAAAGCTCCTTTTACCGCATAGACTTCTGCCTTATCACCCGCCGGTGTCGATGTTCCATGAGCATTTATATAATCGATTTGTTCAGGATTAATGCCTGCGTTTCGCATTGCATATTGCATGCAACGTTTAGCACCATCACCGCCCTCTGATGGCGATGTCATATGGTAGGCGTCACCACTCATCCCATAACCAATGACTTCTGCATAGATATTCGCGCCGCGTTTTTTTGCATGCTCATATTCTTCAAGCACAACAACACCCGCACCATCACTCAGGACAAAGCCATCCCGATCGATATCCCAGGGGCGGCTTGCCGTTGTTGGATCATCATTGCGAGTCGAAAGTGCTCGCGCAGCGGCAAAGCCAGCCATGCTTGACGGCGTTGAAGCACGCTCTGCTCCTCCTGCTAACATAACATCGGCATCACCGTATTCAATAATACGCGCTGCATCACCGATACTATGTGTAGCTGTAGCGCAGGCTGTGACTAACGCGATATTGGGACCTTTGAGGCCATAGCGAATCGATACATGACCCGAAATCATGTTAATGATACTTGCGGGAATCAAGAATGGTGAAACTTTGCGAGGACCTCGGCTTAATATGATTTCGTGATTTTTTTCGATGACACCAATCCCGCCAATACCGGAACCAATTGCAACACCGATGCGCTCAGCGTTTTCATCCGTGACTTCCAGACCGGAGTCAGTCATCGCCTCAGCAGCTGCAGCGATACCATACTGGATAAACATATCCATTTTCCTGGCATCTTTTGATGAAATCAAATCACCTGGGGCAAAATCTTTTACCGTTCCACCAAATCTGACCGAGTATTCGCTGATATCAAAGTGCTCGATGGGACCAATACCACTGTTACCAGCCAGTATGTTTTGCCAGGATGAGTTTACATCCAAACCCACGGGCGAGACCGTACCGAGTCCGGTTATAACTACTCGACGCTTAGACAATCCTTTTCTCCCGATTATCAATCAAGGCGATAATCACAATAACAAATGACTAAAAACTAAAAGGCCGCAGCCACAATGAAGTGGTATGCGGCCATATATTCTTCGCTGAATTAGCTGCTATGCGAATTAATATAATCGATAGCCTGACGAACAGTTGTGATTTTTTCAGCTTCGTCATCAGGAATTTCGGTTTCAAATTCCTCTTCCAAAGCCATAACCAATTCTACTGTATCCAGAGAATCTGCACCCAGATCGTCGACAAAAGACGCGTCTTCTTTTACTTCGTCATCTTTCACGCCCAATTGTTCGACAACAATCTTCTTGACGCGCTCTTCTACACTACTCATGCGTTTTCTTCCTCCAAGTTTTTTTCGTTCTTGATGAACGTCTGGCGGGCTATTGTATTGGAAACGCCGCCACGATGCTACAATTTTACTACCAGAATTCGAATCGAATCACGGTTAAATAAATCTTTATAATCAGCAGGTTAGCTCAATTAAGCCATATACATGCCACCATTCACATGGATCGTCTCACCGGTGATATAAGCAGCTCCCTCTGAGGCCAAAAAAGCAACAGCTTTGGCAATTTCCTCTGGTTGGCCCAGACGGCTCATCGGGATCTGGCTCAGCAAGGCTTCTTTTTGGCTATCCGGTAACGCCTTGGTCATATCGGTATCAATGAATCCCGGAGCGACCACATTTACAGTAATGCCACGTGTCCCGACTTCTCGGGCCAGTGATTTACTAAACCCGATAACACCCGCTTTTGCTGCACCATAGTTGGTCTGACCAGCGTTGCCCGCCACGCCAACGACCGAAGCTATACTAATGATGCGTCCCTTGCGTGCCTTCATCATAGAACGTAAACAGGCTCTCGATACCTTGAATAACGAGGTCAGGTTGGTTTGCATGATGGCATCCCACTCTTCATCTTTCATGCGCATCAATAAATTATCGCGGGTAATGCCTGCGTTATTCACCAGAATGGTCGGTGCTCCAAATCCATCGGTAATTGTTTTAATCGTCTCATCAATACTATCCTGGCTGGTCACATCTAACACCAGGCCGGTACCTTTGCCAGCTGCTGCTTGAATGTAATCGGTAATCGCCTGCGCACCTTTTTCAGATGTTGCCGTACCAATTACGGTAGCGCCTTGCGCTAGCAACTCTAAAGTAATGGCTTGTCCAATTCCTCGACTGGCACCGGTTACCAATGCAATTTCGTTATCCAATGACATGTCGCTATCCTTCTTAATTTATCCTAACTTCAAAGTAGAGAATCTAATGCAGCGGGATCAGTCAATGCTGCATGCGTGAGTGATTTATCAATTCGTTTATTTAGCCCCATCAGTACCTTGCCGGGTCCGCATTCAATAATCCGGTCAACACCCTTTTCTGCCATTGTCTGAATAATTTCGACCCAACGTACAGGCTGATATAACTGTCTGATTAAAGCATCTTTAATTGCCTGTGCCGATGTTTCGCTTGTTACATCCACGTTGTTTATGACAGGGATAACTGGCTCTGCAAGATCAAGTACCTCCAGATCAACAGCCAGCTTGTCTGCAGCCGGCTTCATTAACTGGCAATGTGACGGTACGCTGACAGGTAATATCACAGCACGTTTAGCACCATTTTCTTTTGCCAATTCTGCTGCTTTTTCTACCGCGTTGGCATGACCGGCTATCACAACCTGGCCTGGGGAATTAAAGTTTACCGCTTCGACGATTTGATCTGTACTTGCTTGTTCACATACTGCACGTACTGCAGCATCATCCAGTCCAAGAATAGCGGCCATTGCCCCTGTTCCCGCTGGTACCGCATCTTGCATATATTGACCGCGTGCGGCAACCAGCTTAATTGCTTCAGTAAAATCAACCACACCGGCACAAACCAGGGCGGTATATTCACCTAGACTATGACCTGCCAGATAAGATGGTTGTTCACCATTTTTTTCCTGCCAAAGACGCCAAATAGCCACTCCAGCAGCCAACATTGCCGGTTGAGTGACATCAGTTGAATTCAGTTTATTTTCAGGGCCAGAACTGACAACCTGCCAAAGGTCATAACTCAACACTGATGATGCTTCAGCAAATGTTGTTTTTACTTGCGGGTAAACTTCGGCAAATGCATCCAGCATCCCTATTGATTGTGAACCCTGTCCGGGGAAAACAAATGCTAAACTCATGGCACACCTTTCAAATAAATAACTTTATTATTTTATCGTTAGTACTTTAATAGTGCGGAGCCCCAGGTAAAACCACCGCCAAATGCTTCCAGTAAAATGGTCTCGCCGCGTTTAATACAGTCGCTTCTAACAGCCACATCCAGGGCAAGTGGAATTGAAGCTGCCGAAGTATTACCATGTTCATGCACCGTAACCACGACATTATCCATGCCCATTTTCAACTTCCGTGCAGTAGCTTGAATGATACGAATATTTGCCTGGTGTGGGACTAACCAGTCCACATCAGATTTTTTCATATTGTTTTTTGCCAGGGTTTCGTCGACTATTCTACCCAGGGTGTTGACCGCAACTTTAAACACTTCATTACCCTGCATGACCATTTTGGCTTCGCCGCTTTCAACAAGCTCAGGGTGTTCCGAGATACCTGCCGGAACCGTGAGCAATTCTTTATATCTGCCATCCGCATGTAAGTGGGTCGATAGAATGCCTGGTTCATCACTTTTCTGTAAAATCACAGCACCGGCACCATCTCCAAACAGGACACAGGTAGTCCGATCCTTCCAGTTAGTGATACGCGATAATGTTTCGGCACCGACCACCAATGCGGTTTTCGC
>JASFLV010000228.1:0-5269 GCA_050117915.1 Thioalkalispiraceae bacterium
TGGACAAGCAAAAAGAAAGTCACTCGCCTACGCCCCGGCAGGGGCAAGGCGAAATGTTTCTTCGCCTACTTTCTTGTTGCGACAAGAAAGTAGGTCGCCTTAGTGAGGCGAAAAAACACAGATTAAAATATAAAGAAAATCAAGCAATAAATCTAAAGCCCGATCCCAATCCCAAAATGAAACCGCGTTTTAGTATTGGAATCCGAATACTCGGACCAGAGGTGTAACTGCTGACTCTGCATGACGGGGTATTGATAACTGACGTCACCGATTTTACCCGCTTGACTGGGGAGCACAGTCCCTAAAGCAGATAGCCAACGGCCACTGGCATATTGGGCAGGATCCAGAAATCCTTTTACTTTGATAATAAAACGTCCCTGGGGCTGGGCAGTGCGGATGGGTTCACCATTGCCATGCAAAGGGTAATTCAACATTTCTATCTGACTTGAATCTGTCAAGTTACGGATTTCGACAATCATTCCGCCCCAAACGACTGTCTTGCCCGTATAGCTAGTGTTATCGATGGTTTGTGCTGGTTTGAGTGCTTGATCTACTCCTTCCATTTTGAATGGTGAGCTGGCACAGGCACTCAGTAATATCACTGACGCAACAAATAAAAGCGGGACTTGAAAATAGAGTCTGTTCACGATTAGCGTACTTCCTGAATTTCTCGATGGTGATGGTAATAGTAATAGGGGTAAGGGTAGTACCAGGGGCCATACCACGGATCCCACCAGGGGTCCCAATAATCATCGTCGTATCTGACCCGAACTGCCCACAGGTGATGGCTGCTGACGCTGACGGTAGGATATGTATAATCATACTCACCTATCTTACGCGTGACTGTCCCGGTTATGCTGCCATTGATACTGATCTCACGGTTTTGTGCATAGACAGCCGGATCCAGAAAGCCATCTATCTTAGCAATGAACCGACCCTGTGATGCGTCAGACTCGATAGGCCTTGTGGATTTTTCCAGAGACTTTGCGAGGATAGTAATCTCTGTGCCTTTTTCTTTGGCATCCGTAGCAAGGATAACACCACCCCAGGTCACCTGTTTATTCCGGTACGCATCAGGTTGGTCCTGCACCGCGGCGACCGGTGGATTGTTCGCTGGCACGGGTAAGCGAGGTGTACTCTGACAACCTGTTAAAAACAGGCCGCCGATGACCAACAAGCTGTAATGTTTAATTTTCATTTGCCCGCATACACGTTCGTTCAATCATATTACCTATTAGAACAATAGCCGGTTCGATTTGTTCCATGGGCAGGTATTCATCCGGTTGGTGTGCCTGGTCAATATGACCGGGGCCCATGATGATCGTTTGCATACCCATGCTATTTAAATAAGGCCCTTCGGTACAATATGCAACCGATTCCGCCTGGTGACCGGTCAGCTCCTCCGCCAGTTTGACGATTTCGGTATTAGCCTCAGTATGCATAGGGTCTGTGCCATGGATCAGTGGTGTTCTTTCATACTCGAAATTACTCTCGGCCAGGCGTGCCTGGATACGTTGATCCAGTTCATCGCGTAACTCCTCAGTCGACATACCAGGTAATGGCCGCAGGTCGATATGCAGATCACAGTCCCCACAAATACGATTGGGATTATCACCGCCATGAATATGTCCCAGGTTCAAGGTCGGGTAGGGAACGACAAAATTTGGATCATGGTATTTACTTTGTAACTCATGCCGCCATTGTAAGATTTCACTGATGACCTGGTGCATTCCTTCCATGGCATTGTTACCTAAATCCGGATCGCTGGAGTGGCCAGACTGGCCCTTGAGTCGAATAGACTCCATGATTATGCCTTTGTGGGCACGTATCGGTTTAAGTCCGGTAGGTTCACCAATGATCGCATATTTAGCCTTGGGACGATCCGCATCGACCAGGGCCATCGCCCCTTCCATTGAGCTTTCTTCATCAGCAGTGGCTAACAGGATGAGCGGTGCCTGCAGACGATTCATCTCGTGTCGTTTCACCGCTTCAATCGCCAGGCCCATGAAACTTTTCATGTCTGCGCTGCCAAGGCCATACAGTTTGTTATCACGCTCGGTAAGTTTGAAAGGGTCAGAACGCCAGTACTGTTCATTAAATGGGACCGTGTCAGTATGACCGGAGAGAATCAGGCCGCCTGGACCAGTACCCAGGGTCGCGATCAAATTTGCTTTATCGGGCTGATTGGGCAGGGGCATGATCTCAACCGCAAAGCCAAGATCGTTCAACCAGTTTGCCAGTAGATCAATAATCGGACGATTACTCTGATCATGTTTCTCCTGGACACTGCTGACTGAGGGGGTCGCAATGAGCTGCTGTAAACTCTCAATAAGTTCAGGTGATCTGGTCTGTCTGGCGCGGTGATTTGTCATGGGAACTGTTTAACTGACAATAGTATTTAAGAGACTATCTAATATGATAGCCCATTCAAATACTTTGACCCCTGTCATCCAGAATAGTTAGTAGGATCCCCACTTATCTTTCTTCTGGAAACGGAATTTGGGAATGATAAGCCCAATGATCATACCCAGTATCAGTACCGCAGCACCGGCAATAAACCAGTTACGTTCAGAGCGATCCTTTAATACCTGGTTTTCCTGTTTAATCAGTACCAGTTCATCGCTGATTTGTTCAAAGCGCTTTCTCAGGTCCTTATTCTCGACCTCCAGTTGTTTGGGGCGTGCGGCGACTTCATTTAGATGGGTCAGTTCCTCTGTGACAGCTTTGTGGTCACTCTGTAAGCTGGCATGTTCCTGATCCAGTTTTCTTTTGGCCTTTTTCAGGGCATCGAGTTCTTGCCGAAGCAGCTTGTTGGTTGCCTGTAATTTGTTAGCCTTGGTTTCAGCTGCAGCCAGTTTGTCGGCGGCAATGGGTTCATCGCTCAGGTACTGGGTCCGTACCCAACCCTCTGTGCCATCTTCCAGTCGGACCATGGTGTAGCCGGTATCGGTTTCTTCGAGGATCTCCAGTCGAGTTCCACTCGGCAGAGTCTTGATAATTTCAAACTGGTTACCCTGTCCGGAACGCATGGTTATAATCAAATGGTCAGTGACGTACTTGGTGGCGGCATAGGCCTGTAATGGCAGCAAGCAGACCAGCATCAGGCTGGTTAAAATGGTTTTACAATTTCTCATATCATCAATTCCTGGCTTATTCTTATTATATAAAATCAGTAATAATATCAGATTGGTGGTTGCGAGCCTGTCAGGCTGGTCACAATATAGGCGCAATATTACTGTAATACTATGTCATACTGTCATTTGCCTGTAACAATCTTGACGTGTAATTAGCTTGTTTTAATTAGAAATGAGCTAACCAATGTATAGCATGATGCCTAAGGAAACCCCAAACATTTTAATCGTGGAAGACGAAGCCGCCATCCGGGAAATGCTCAATTTCTCACTTGGCCGCGCCGGCTTTGCGGTGCATGAAGCAGCCGACGCCCGCCAGGCCCAGGACCTGATGGACAAGTCTGTTCCCGACCTGATCTTGCTTGACTGGATGTTGCCGGGCATCAGTGGCGTCGATTTGGCCAACAAGCTGCGCCAGGCCAAGCGTACCCATAAAGTGCCGATAATCATGCTGACTGCCAGAGGCGAAGAAGATAGCAAAATCAAAGGCCTGGAGGCCGGTGCCGATGATTATGTAACCAAGCCATTCTCGACCCGAGAACTGATTGCGCGTATCAATGCGGTGTTACGTCGCACCGGTGGTGAAGTGGAAGGGGATGTCTTACAGGCAGGAGACCTGAAGCTGGACACCGTGGGGCACCGTGTCACCATCAATAATCAGCCGCTGGAGCTGGGCCCGACCGAGTTCCGTCTGTTACACTTCTTCATGACCCATGCAGAACGGGTCTTTAGTCGCAGCCAATTGCTGGACCAGGTGTGGGGTGATCATGTCTATATCGAAGAGCGAACCGTTGATGTCCACATTCGCCGTCTGCGGCGTGCGCTGGAACCGCATGGTTGCGATAAGTTTATTCAGACGGTACGTGGGGCTGGTTACCGCTTTTCTCAGCAAGTTTAAGCCATCGTCCTGTTACACGATTGTTAATTCAACACCTGGTGTAGGTCATAACAATGAATAGCTGGCATGCAGAAGTCTGGCGAGTTGTTGTTATATTAATAGTGGCCGTCGTCATCGGCCTTATCTTTGATAAAGTTCTGCTATTTCTCTGTTTTGCCCTGGCAGGTTATCTCATCTGGACGCTGATTAACCTGCGCCACTTGCATCGTTGGCTGGCCAAGGGAAAAAAATATTCGCCACCGATCTCCGCCGGGATCTGGGGACAGGTATTCACCGAGATCTATCGTCTGCAAAAGCGGAATAAAAAACGCCAACGACGGCTGGTGAATTTACTCGCTCGTTTTCGTGAAACTACCGAGGCCATGCCGGATGGTGTGGTGGTCATGCAGGCCAATGGCACTATTGAATGGTGGAACGACGTTGGTGCTAAATTACTGGACCTGTCCTATCCCCAGGATGTGGGCCAGCGCATTACTAACCTGGTGAGAAATCCGGAGTTTTACAGCTTTTATCAACGGGCTAACCCGGACGAAATATTTCAGTTACCGGCACCAGGCGATCCTAATAAAACTATTGCAGTGCAGATTACTCCTTATGGTCAGGACCAGAGCTTATTAACAGCACGAGACGTGACGTTGCTGGAACAGGTGGAGCAGATTCGACGTGATTTTGTTGCCAATATTTCCCATGAACTTCGTACTCCCCTCACGGTGATGTCCGGCTTTCTTGAGGCAATGGAAGGCGATGAAGAAAATATGGATGAACAGACCCGGCGCTCGGTCAAGTTGATGCAACAACAATCAAAACGGATGTACCGCCTGGTAGAAGATTTGATGTTATTGTCCAAGCTGGAAAATGAACAGAAACCGATAAAACATGAAGCTGTCGCGGTGCCACACATGTTATCGACCTTAAAAGAAGAGGCCGAGATCGTGAGCGGCGACCGGCAACACCAGATCACAGTGGAGGCCGATAACAATCTTTACCTGTATGGGGATGCCAAAGAACTCGACAGCGCCTTTACTAACCTGGTGATCAATGCGGTGAATTACACGCCGGACCAGGGCAAGATTACAATAAAATGGTATGAGAATAAGAAGGGTGAGGCCGTGTTCAAGGTGATTGATACGGGCATCGGCATTCCTGCGCATCATCTCAATCGTATAACCGAGCGCTTTTATCGCGTGGATGTAGCGCGTTCCCGGGAGACAGGTGGCTCCGGCCTGGGCTTGGCGATCGT
>JASFLV010000229.1:0-5265 GCA_050117915.1 Thioalkalispiraceae bacterium
AAAACATTGACAGCGGTGAAAGTAGATGCCTAAACAAAACAAGCAGTTAGACAAAAATGGTGATGACCCGGGTTATCGCATTGGGGCCATTGTTAGCCTTACCGTATTTCTCCCGATGCCCTCAAGATTTGGGAAAAACGCTATGGCCTCATCCATCCTAAACGGACGGCAACAGGTAATCGGGTATATAGTGAAGAAGACCTGACGCGTTTGTCATTGATCAAGAACCTATTGGATGCTGCATTGCATGCGTATTTATATAAAACTACCGCACAGGCACGCCATTCCATGGAAACCGCATTGGCCCATTTACTTGAAGTTGAAAAAATTACGATTAGCTGAAGAGCGTGAAGAAGGGGCCGCGTACAATTCATTTTGAAACTAGAAAATTGAATTGTCTGCGTACTCTTCTTGTTCTATTGGTATTTCTATAGGTCGAAATTAACACCTGTTGAACTGAATCCACCACCATCACCACCGAGATTGACCTTGAGTTTGAAGTGGTCGGGTTCATCGGCATGATTCAGTGCCTCTTCCATAGTCACCTTATTGGCCTTGTATAACCGCAGCATGTCATTGTCAAAAGAATGCAATGGACTTTCCGGGGGGGCTTTTTCCAGGACTTCCTTGAGTTTGTGGATGGCGCCATCATGAATGAGTTTCTTCACCTGGGGCTCATTAAACAACACCTCCGTGGCCGGCACCCGTTTCTTGTTGACATCAATCAACAGGCGTTGACAGATAATCGCACGTAGATTCAGCGAGAGATCCGATAATAGCTGATCGCGGTTGGCTTCCGGGAACAGACTGATGATCCGTTCCATACACTGGATGGTATTCGTCGCATGTAAAGTGGCAATACATAGGTGTCCGGTATCGGCATAGGATAGCGCCTGTGACATGGTTTCCGCATCACGAATCTCACCGATCATAATTACGTCCGGTGCTTCTCGCATAGCGCGGCGCAGTGCCTCTTTGAATGATTTAGTGTCCAGGCCGACTTCCCGTTGATTCACAATCGACTTCTTGTGGTCGTGGATAAACTCGATGGGGTCTTCGATCGTCAGAATATGACCGGATCGTCTTGTATTACGATGATCGATCATCGAGGCGACGGTAGTGGATTTGCCGGTACCGGTTGCGCCGGCAATGATGATCAGGCCACGCGGTTCCATGATTAGATTTTCGATCACCGCGGGAAGTTGTAGCTCTTGAACCGAGGGGACCTGTGCCTTGATTTGGCGGATGACGATCGCCACTTCACCGCGTTGGCGAAAGACATTAATCCGGAAACGACCGACGTTATCCAGGCTAAAGGCCGTATCCAGTTCCATTTCCTCTTCAAATTCTGCCAGCTGTCTGTCGTTAAGAATGCCCGGTAGAATGTCATAAACAGCGCCCTTTGGCAGTACGTTATTACCGATGCCCATGGTGACGCCATTAATCTTAATCTGTACCTTGGCGCCGCAGGTGAAATACATGTCCGAAGCCTCGCGTTCCACCATCAGTTTAAGGAATGGTGTGATGTCGATGTAGGGGCGTTTTGCTGGTTTTGTTACCTGGCTGGATTCGTCTTTATTATCAACTTGTTTGACTTCAGGGGTGGCAACTTCTGCTGTTGAGGATTCGGTATTTGGTATTGTTTGTTCTGTAGGTTGTAGTTGGGCAGGCTGGTCAGGCGCCTGTCCGGTTGGGGGCATGGTGTCCTGAACAGGTTTTTCATCAGTCAAATTTTGAGTAATTGCTGTCTCTGCTTGTGGCACGGCTGTCATTTGTTCCTCTTCATTGGTCATGGCTTCAGGCTGTTCGTTGATTGTCTCTTCCTGCTGGCTCACGTCTTCCGCCGGGGCAGGCTGATGACTGGTTTCTATAGTTTCCGCTGATAGATTGGTTGTTTCCGCCTCGCTGGGGGCAGGTTCAGCTTGTGGTAAAGTATCTGTTGCGATGCTTTCTGGATTACTGGATTCTGTCATCGTTGACTCTTCTAGTAGTATTTTGTCGACTGCTGCTTTGTTGCTCTTTCGACTCATCATCATAACCACGCAATATTTTTCACCGGTAACTGCCGGGAAAATGGGGGAATTCTCGTATCTGATTACCAGATATGCTATTTATATCGGCAGGTTACATGGGGAACTAGAGCTGGATCCGTGACTTGGATCGCAATCGAGCCTCAGAATTTGGCTTTTTTTTAAGCGGATTACCCGGGATATGTGCCGTGATACACTATTAAATATGAAACAAAGCTTACGCAAACTGTTCTGGTTCATTCTCGTCTATTTTGAGCGAGATGATGAACCGTACACCTACAAGCCCTTGAATCGTACCATTTTAATCATCGTGGGCAGCCTGTTTACGGTGCTCGCTGTGGTCAGTGTCTATTTTTCAGATGCTGCACAAGGCTATGGATTCTTAATTCCTGCCCTGGTCTTTTTTGCTGTCGGACTGGTATGCCTGGTGGTCGGGCTGCTGGGCAGTGACAAGGCCGTGTCCAGGATCTGGGGTAATCGCTAGCAGGGCAAACATGGGCTAACTTGTTAAAATGGGATTAGCCGATAGCCGCGTTGAGACCGTTCTGAATTTCTGCAAGTGATATTTTGAACCGAAATCAACAGTGCCGCGAGCTTGTAATGTGATTCCTGTGCTTTGTTGTACTTTGATAGAACGAGTGGTGCCAGAGGTTTTTTCTTAACAATCACTGGTCGCAGCGGGTAAAAGCCTATCAAGTTGATTGCTAATTTACTTTGCTTTTCGTTTACAATAATCACGTCCTTGTTGCGTGAGATAATATTTAGTACCGCTGACGCCGGCCACCTCATCGACCATTTTTTTCTCAACCAGCTTTTCCATCGCATGTTTGGTTTGACTGTTGTTCATATTCATGCGATCGGCAATTGTCTGCATTAACACGCCTTTGTCACCTTCCTTTAAGAGGATCTTCAATACGTTGACCAGGTCCTGTTTCTTCTCGCGTTCTTTCTCGGTAGCCAGGTTATTTGCAGGTTTTTCAGGGATGGCACGTTTCGCCGTTTTAACTTTCCAGACTACCATGTCGCTATGTTCTTCCTTGGTGATGTCACCACGTTGATAGCGAAACACCAGCATGAATATTTTGACAAGCAGTGCGATCACGATGATGTTGATCGCAATCAAGAACCAGACTGGGATCGCGACAGATTGAGTAAAAAACGACATAGCATCCTGAGCCGACTTGAGTTAGTACATTTGATAGTATAGCTCAATATATATGTATATATGGGGTCAGAGTAAAAACTCATAGTCGCGACCCAAATAACAATTTATCACAGAGAAATTTAATGGTTTAGTAGCATCATTCGGCTCAGTTACTTAATTTACTTTTCTCTGCCAGCTTTTTTCAGGTTTCTTTCAATGGCCTTGCTTCTGGCAAACCGCTGATAACTCCAGCCTTTTAGGTAGGCTTGTTCATTCATATAATTAATTGAGTTCATCATGCGCTGCTGCAACACCAGGTTATCAGTTTTAATCGCGGCATGACCGCGTTCACTGAAGAATAGCAGGGCGGGTGTCCGGCTGAAACCTTCCTGTTGATACCACATAGCTGGCGTCATTCGACTGCCATCAGGGGTGATGAACACAGACTTGTCATCCCGGCTATTCAGTCGGACAACCTCGTATTTTTTGAGTGATTCTCGCACCTGTTTATCAGCAAGTACTTTGTTATGAAAGATATCGCACTCTTCACAGTCTGCCTGCTCAAAGATAACCAGCAGTGGTTGGCTGGCGGGTATGATATTTCGTTGTAACAGATAAGGTGGTTTGGCAAACAATGGATCCTGTTTAAGACTGGTGCTGGTAGCTGGTCTTGCCTGGATCCTTGCAGAGCGCTTAACATAGTCAGCCATACTCTGGGACTGGTAATGTTTGCCCGTCACATAAGTTAAGCTTGTTTTAAACCGCTCCGGTGACTGGTAACCGGTAATACGTAAGACACGTTTGCCATTATTATCATAAAACAGAATAGTGGGGGAAAACATCACACCTTGCTGTTTGGCAAATTCCTTGACGGTTGTCTCCTGGCCGCGCGGTCCCACCAGAATGGTGTCATCAAAGATTTCCAGACCCACCGAATCAAAATGTTTCCTAACCAAAGCGGCAATTTCTGGATCCCCCAGGCTCTTTTGTATAAACAGGCCGCAGTAAGAACAGCCCTCCGTGGAATAGACCACCATCAAGCCCTGCTTACCATTGGCCCGCGCGTTGGCGAGATCCTCGTTGAGCTCGAGGAAGGGAGTGTTGATAAACCAGGCGGGGTACTTAATGTGGGTGAGGGTACTGTCTTTGAATTCCCCGGCCTGTAAAGCCAGTGGATTTAACAACAGACAAGACAGACTTGCGAGTAAAATTAACTTTATAATGTTCATGCTTGCCTCCTTTTACCTACCTTGAAATTGCGGCTGGATTTGCTGAATCCAGACTTTGGTACGAAACTTAGTCATCTGTGGCAAAAAACACCGGTATAAAGGTTGATGCTTTTTTGAATTTTTTATTCTTGTTAAAGATCAATTAGTTATAATGCTAGAGACCACGTCTCTGGAGGGCTCAGTTTGGCGACTTTGGTGGAACAGCAGAATTTCTGGTTAGCCGATTGGCAGGTCAAACCAGGCCTCAACGTGATTGAAAAAGACGGTGAGGCTATTCAACTTGAGCCCAAGGTGATGGCCGTTTTAGTTACTTTGGCCTCAAGACCCGGTGAGGTATTTAGCCGCCAGCAACTGGAAGACCGGGTCTGGCAGGGAACCGTGGTCGGCTATGATGCCCTGGCCAAGGCTGTGAACAAGTTGCGTGAGGCCCTGGGAGATAACAAAAAGGACCCGCATTACATCCAGACCATTTCGAAAAAAGGCTATCGACTGGTTGCCGATGTTCACCTGGATACGCCCGCCCAACCATCTCATTCTGAGCCTGGCGATATAAATACAAAATATGAAAACAAAGAAAAGTTAGTCACGGCCAAACATTGGTTTGTCATAGGGGTTGTGTTGACGATATTCATCGTCGCTGTCCTCATGCTATTTAATGAGCCAACTACCGTCACAGGACCAACTGGCATAACAGTTAAAACAGGCCCAGTGCCTGAGACTAAACCGACTATCGTTGTCTTGCCTTTTCGCAATATCAGTCCCAGTGACAAAGACGATTACCTGGCTGATGGCCTGACCAGTGATTTAACGACCAACCTGTCAAAATTATCCAGTCTCTGGGTCACTGCTTCCAATGCGACCC
>JASFLV010000230.1:0-5261 GCA_050117915.1 Thioalkalispiraceae bacterium
GGATGAAGCCTTTTCCGCGCTGGATCCATTGATACGCACCGAGATGCAGGACGAGCTATTAAAATTACAAAAAGAGAATGCCCGTACTATCGTGTTTATCTCCCATGATCTGGATGAAGCTATCCGCATCGGCGATCGCATTGCAATTATGGAAGGCGGAGCCATTATCCAGGTCGGCACACCGCAGGAAATCATCAATGAACCGGCGAATGATTTTGTGCGTTCGTTTTTTTATGGCGTGGATGTCAGCAAAGTTTATACGGCTGAATCAATTGCTGAACATGATCGGGAACGTGTATTTACTGTGTCACAGACACCCGCTGAGGTGGCAAAAAAATTAAATAATACAGGTGCAAAGGATGGGGTGCTTATCGATCATGCCGAACAGGTGCTAGGAATAGTTAACAGCCAGGCACTCAACCAGCAACTACAACAGGGGAAGCTAACTAGCTGGAATGAAACCCTGTACAACAAACTGGAAACCATACCGATGTCGATGCCATTGAATAAAGTATTATACCAGGTGGCAAACAGTGACTACCCGGTTGCCGTGGTGAATAATGAAGGTGCATATATTGGTAACATCGACAAGCGCAATCTCTTGTTAACAATCGACAAGGCCAGACGATGAGTGAGTTTCGCATACCGGTAGGCGAGTGGGTGGAAGCCGCGGTTGACTATATACAATTGCACTTTGTTGATCTGCTGGATGCAATTGCAGCTGGGATTGCCTTCATTGTTGATTCGTTTGAAGCCGGCTTATTGGCTATCCCGCCGCTATTATTGGCCAGCTTTATCGTCGTGTTAGCCTGGTGGCGAGTGAGTTGGCGCTTTGCCGTATTTGCCGTGCTAGCCCTGGTGTTGATCTTCGGCATGGATATCTGGCAAGAAACGGTATCCACCTTGTCATTAGTGATCGGCGCCAGCCTGGTCGCGCTGATTATAGGCATACCGTTGGGGGTGATCATGGCGCGCAGTGATCGCATGGAAGTCATTATGCGACCCTTGCTGGATTTAATGCAGACCATGCCACCGTTTGTATATTTGATCCCGGCCGCGATCTTTTTTGGTCTGGGTACGGTGCCAGGCACGATTGCCACACTGATCTTTGCCATGCCGCCCGCCGTCAGGCTCACCAACCTTGGTATTCGCCAGGTCAGTCAGGAACATATCGAGGCCGGACTGGCGTTTGGTTGTACGAATCGGCAACTGTTATACAAGGTACAATTGCCGCTGGCCATGCCGTCGATCATGGCCGGGGTCAACCAGACAATTATGCTGGCGTTATCGATGGTCGTCATCGCTTCCATGATTGGTGCTGGCGGCCTGGGTAATACGGTGTTGACCGGGATTCAACGCCTGAATGTTGGGCTTGGCTTCGAAGGGGGACTCGGGGTCGTGTTGTTAGCGATACTGCTGGATCGCATCACACAAAGTTTTGGTCAATCCCATCGCGGCGCTACCCAGGAGGCAGGGCTGCTGGCACGTTTGCGAGATTTCTTTTTCCAAGGGAAAACAGGGGACAAACCGTAATGACTTATCGCTTAATACTGCGCTTGTTACTGGGCGTAACACTCCTATCTGGTGTCGCTATGACGGCAACAGCCAAAGAGACGATCCGGATTGGCTGGACCGCCTGGTCGGATGCCGAGTTTGTTACCAAGCTGGCAGCACGCTTGCTTGAAGAAGAGCTCGATTACCAGGTTGAATTGATCCAGACCGATATCGCCCCCCAGTACCAGGGACTCGCCACCGGCAGTATCGATGTCATGTTGATGTCCTGGCAACCTAATACCCATGAAGATTATATAAACAGGATGGGTGACCGTATTGTTAACCTCGGCCTGTTATACACACACGCCCGTCTTGGTTGGGCAGTACCCGACTATGTTCCGCAAGCCAAACTGGATTCGATTGCTGATCTACAAAAACCCGAGGTACGTAAAAAGCTGAAGAAGAAGATCACGGGTATCGATCCAGGTGCAGGGCTTACCCGATTGTCTCAGCAGGTAATCCAGGACTATGAGCTGAATAAATACCGCTTACAGGTTTCCAGCGGTGCCGGCATGACAGCCGCTCTCGACCGGGCCATTCGCAGAAAGGAATGGATCGTGGTCACTGCCTGGAGTCCGCACTGGATGTTCGGCGCCTATAAGTTACGCTATCTGAATGACCCAAAAGGCGTGTTGGGCCAATATGAACGAGTGCATGCCATGGCGCGTAAGGGATTTTATCAGGAGCATATCAATGCCGCGGCCTTTATTGCCCGCATGCAAATCCCCCTCCAGGACCTGCAGGCGGCGATGTATGATGCTCGGCAGACTTCATATCCGGCTGCGGTGACACGTTATATCGAGCACAATAAAAACAGGATTAACTACTGGTTGACGGGAGCATTTGTGAATTGAGCGTATTGATTCTTCACTCAAGCCATAAAGTTTGTGGCGCTCAGAAAACCGAATAGGCATCAAATACCGGCCCATCGACGCAGACGCGTTTCATCGCAGGACCGGCTTCGGTTTCCACTTTTACCACGCAACCGGCGCAGCCACCGACGGCACAGGCCATGTGTTCTTCTAAAGAAACCTGGCAGGGCAGTTCATACTCTTTGGCAAGCTGGGCCACGGCTTCTAACATTACGGTAGGTCCGCAACTGAAGATTTCGGTTTGGTCTCGTTGTTCTTTATCCAGTGCTTCAAGATAGTGTCTGGCTAAATCCGTTACGTAGCCATCAAAACAGCCGGGATAACCCTGGGTTGAGGTTAAACGGGAGGGGATGCCCCAGTCTTCCAGCAACGGCATGCAGGCGATCACGCCATCCGGTTGGCCGGGCACCATGATGGTGGAAGGCCTGGATTGAAACGGGAAGGGGACTTCCGAGCCCATGATCACAAACGGCGTGTATTGCTGCTGGTTTCTTAACGTATCGGCAACAAAAATCATTGGCGGAATACCGACACCACCGCCGATCAGTAATGGGCGGAGTCTATCTTCATGTAGCTCAAACGGCACCCCGATAGGACCGAACAGGTCCAGTAACTCACCAACTTTACGTTTGGCGAGTAATGCGGTGCCATGACCAAAGACTTTATATAAGAGTTCGACCCAGCCTGCTTCTGGATCAACGCGCATGATCGAAAGCGGGCGGCGCATAGGCAGGGACGGGTCGCATTGAAGATGTACAAAGCTCCCGGCCAGCGCACGGCGGGCAATCTCAGCTGCCTGGATGCGCAGGATATACTGATCCCCGTCGAAGGCCTGATGCGAGAGTATCTCAGCCTGTTCGCAAACGATCGTGTCGCGATGGGGTTTGGTCTTTAAAAGATTTATACCTGCATTCATGTCGCGATTCACTGTTGATGTTCGTTAGAGTAGACCACCTTACCATCACAGAGGGTCTTGTAGACCTGGCCTTTGAATTCCCAATTGGCAAATGGGGTGTTTTGCCCGTGGCTTAACATGCTGGCGGGTTTCAGCACCCAGCTCTTGTCGGGATCAAAAATCACGATATCCGCGGGAGCATCTTCACTTAAGTGACCGGCATCCAGACCCAGGATCTCGGCCGGGGTCGTGGACAGGCGATCCACCAGTTCTGGCATGGTCAACACACCGTCGTGAACCAGTCGCAAGGTCAGCGGTAATAATGTTTCCAGTGCCGAGATGCCAGGTTCGGTGGCCGGGAACGGGGCCAGTTTGGCATCCAGGTCATGGGGCTGGTGGTCGGAACAGATGGCCTCGATTTGGGCATTGGCTACTGCCTGGCGCAAGGCATCGCGGTCCCGCTGAGTACGCAGGGGTGGCTGCACGTGACACTGGCTATTGAAATAACCGATGTCCATTTCGGTTAAGTGCAATTGATGAGCCGCCACATCAGCGGTCAGATCAAAGCCGTCATACTTGGCACGGCTGATCATTTGAATTGAGCGCGAGGTGGTCAGGCGGCAGAAGTGAATGCGGGCCCCAGTTTGTTCGACCAGCATTAAAAAGTTGGCGACGGCCTGGGTTTCAGCTGCTTCCGGGATCCCGGCCAGCCCCAGGCGGGTACTGACGGCACCTTCATGGGCACAGCCGTTATTGGCCAGGCCCGCATCCTGGGCATGTAAAAATACCGTGATGTCGACACTTGCCGCGTATTCCATGGCACGGCGCAGGACCTGCGGATTGTTGATGCTATGCATGACATTACTCACGCCGACGCAACCGGCATCCTTTAGGTGGGCCATCTCTGTCAGGTGTTCCCCGGCCAATCCTGTTGTGAGGGCGCCCATGGCGTAGACCCGACAAAAACCAGCCTCTTCATTCCGCTGATGTATCAGTTCGATGACGGCCGGGGTGTCGATGACCGGGATGGTATCCGGGGGCATGCACAGGCTGGTGATCCCACCGGCTGCCGCGGCACGGGTCTCCGAGAGGATCGTGCCTTTGTGTTCCAGGCCAGGTTCTCGGGTGCGGGCGCAGATATCGACAAAACCGGGGCAGACAATCTTGTTGCTGGCATCGATGGTCAGGTCGGGGGCAAAGCCCTGCGGCTCCTTGCCTACGGCAATGATCTTTTCGTCCTGGATGAAGATATCTTGTTTACCATTGATCTGGTTGCGAGGATCGATGAGATGACCATTCGTTATCGCAATCTTCATCCGGCACTCTCCTGCTTACGCCCGATCACCATGGACATCACGGCCATACGTACGGCCAGGCCATTGGTGACCTGTTCGAGGATGACGGATTGGGGCCCGTCGGCAACGGCCGATTCGATTTCGACACCGCGGTTGATCGGGCCGGGGTGCATGACGATTGCATCGGGATTAGCTAACGCGAGTTTCTCTTCGGTCAGGCCATACTGGCTAAAGTATTCTGCCTCACTGGGTAACATCGCGCCCTGCATGCGTTCCCGTTGCAGACGCAGCATGATGATCACATCCACATCCTTAATACCCTCGCGCATATTGTGATAGACGTGTACCCCCAGCGCGCCGGCATCACGGGGAATCAAAGTATGCGGGCCGACGACTCGAATTTCCGGAACACCTAATCTGTTAAGCGCATGAATCTGTGAACGGGCCACCCGTGAGTGCATAATGTCTCCGACAATCGCTACGCGTAAGTTAAAAAAATCTTTCTTATGGCGACGAATGGTAAACATATCCAGCATGCCCTGGGTCGGGTGGGCATGGCTGCCATCACCGGCATTGATCACGCTGATATGTGGCGCCACGTGCTCGGCAATGAAGTGGGCTGCGCCACTTTGGCCGTGACGAACG
>JASFLV010000231.1:0-5253 GCA_050117915.1 Thioalkalispiraceae bacterium
GCTCGTCTCTGAGTTCCCACTCGGCACCAAACCGCTGGGGCGGAATTTTCCGCTGCGCAACCGCATAATTAGTGGGCTCTCACGCGGCGTGATTGTGGTTGAGGCGGCCATGCAAAGCGGTTCATTGATAACCGCCAAACAGGCTCTGGAACAGGGACGTGATGTGTTTGCAGTGCCGGGTTCGATCCATAGTCCGACCAGTCGTGGTTGTCACTGGCTACTCCGTCAGGGGGCAAAACTGGTTGAAAACATTAAAGATATTCTCGAAGAATTCGACCTAAAGCTGGGTCAGATGGAACTAGATTACGATCAGCGGTCAAAGCCTGATGAGAGTATCAAGCTGGATATGCGCTTCCAACAAGTCCTGTCCAATGTGGATTTTGTCCCCACCAGTGTGGATCGCATCATTGAACGCAGTGGATTGACGGCAGACGCGGTTTGCTCCATGCTGTTGGTATTGGAATTGCAAGATCTCGTGCAATTGACGAATTCTGGTCAGTATTGCCGCACCAGTGTGCAGAGTAATAAGGTTGAAGATAATCAGTGTGGGTTACATTACGGGTAGGCGCCTAGCTAATCGCGTGGGGAAGACAGGATGAAAGAAAACATACTCGATGTATTAATGTACTTGTTCGAAAATTACATGAACGATGAAATTGAAACAGATAAAGATGAAGAGGCATTGCGTACTGAATTACAGCAGGCCGGCTTTCATCAGCGTCAGATCAGTAAAGCGTTTGACTGGTTAGAAGGCCTGACCACCTTACAAGATGATGAGATTAAACCTGCACAGCCAAATATCTCGATTCGCGTCTATACTGACAAGGAAATTGAACGCCTTAATACCGAGGCGCGAGGTTTTCTCCAGTTTCTTGAAAATGTTGGTGTACTCGATCATTCTGCACGCGAACTGGTGGTTGATCGGATTATGGCGCTTGGCGAGGATGAAGTGGATATGGAGCACCTCAAGTGGGTTGTTCTTATGGTTTTATTCAATCAGCCTGGTCGTGAAGAAGCTTATGCATGGATGGAAGATCTGGTATTTGATGAAAATGCTGGCAACTTGCACTAAACTTCGAGCACTTAACTTATGTAGTTTGCCCGCCTAAGCGGGCTTTTGCTTTTTAGGAATTTATTTAATTTCAGGAACAAATATGGCTAAAAGTCTGGTTATTGTAGAGTCGCCAGCCAAGGCAAAAACGATCAAAAAATACCTTGGTAAAGGTTTTGAGGTGCTTGCTTCTTATGGTCATGTCCGTGACTTGTTACCCAAGGAAGGCGCAGTCGATCCGGCCAATGACTTTGCAATGAAATATCAGTTAATCGAAAAAAACGAAAAGCATGTCGATGCCATTGCCAAGGCACTGAAAAAGGCAGATACCCTGTATCTTGCAACTGACCCGGATCGTGAGGGTGAAGCGATATCCTGGCATTTATATGAAATTCTAAAAGAACGCGGTGCCCTGGATGATAAAACAGTCGGCCGTGTTTCATTTAATGAGATCACGAAAAAGGCGATCCAGGAAGCCATCGAACATCCTACTGAATTATCCAAGGATATGATCAACGCTCAGTTAGCACGTCGTGCTCTGGATTACCTGGTTGGTTTTAATCTTTCCCCCTTGCTTTGGAAAAAGATTCGACGTGGCCTGTCTGCCGGTCGTGTGCAAAGTCCGGCGTTACGCCTGATTGTTGAGCGCGAAGAAGAGATCGAAAAGTTCAAGCCCAGGGAATACTGGACTATTGAAGCCGATGTTGAATCTGATGGCAGTGCTTTTGCCGCCAAGCTGTTTAATTACGAGGGTAAAAAGCTAAGCCAATTTACGATCAATAATGAAGAGAAGGCCAAGGCTGCTGAACAGACCATTGCCAGGGCGGCAAATGGTGAGCTAACTATTGCCAAGGTCAACAAGAAAAAGCGTAAGCGTAACCCGGCTGCACCATTTACGACCTCCACCATGCAACAGGAGTCGGCCCGTAAGCTTGGGTTTACCGCGAAAAAGACCATGAGTATTGCCCAGCAGCTGTATGAAGGCATTGAGCTTGATGGTGAGACGGTGGGTTTGATTACCTATATGCGTACTGACTCGGTCAACCTGGCCGATGAGGCCCTGGTCGAGATGCGTGAGTTTATTGCCAAGAAATATGGAGAAGATAACGTTCCCAGTGAACCGCGCACTTACAAGACCAAGTCGAAGAATGCGCAGGAGGCACACGAAGCTGTACGCCCTACTTCCATTTTGCATGAGCCCGCAGCGATCAAGAAATACCTGAGTAAAGACCAGTTTCGTTTATACGATCTAATCTGGAAACGAACAGTCGCCTGCCAGATGATCCATGCCACTCTGGATACCGTTTCCGTTGATCTGGCCGCGGATGAAGACAACTTTTTCAGGGCCAATGGTTCGACGATTGTGAATCCTGGTTTTATGGCGGTCTATCAGGAAGGTTCGGATGATGCAAAAGCCTCAGATAGCGATGAAAAGATGCTGCCACCACTTGAGGAAGGTAATAAGGTCAAGCTACTGAAAATAAAACCAGAACAGCACTTTACAGAACCTCCACCCCGCTATTCGGAAGCTTCGCTGGTGAAGGCCCTGGAAGAACATGGCATCGGCCGTCCTTCTACCTATGCCTCGATTATTTCAACTCTGCAAATGCGCGAATATGTTGAAATGGATAAAAAGCGGTTTATCCCCACTGACGTAGGCAGGATCGTTAACAAATTCCTGACTGAGCATTTTACCAATTACGTTGATTATGATTTTACTGCGCATATGGAAGATGATCTGGATGCCATCTCACGTGGTGAGCAGGATCTGGTGCCGGTGCTGGAGAATTTCTGGCAACCATTCAAAGATCTGGTTGATGACAAGGAAAAAAATGTCGATCGTAAAGACGTCACACATGAGGCGATTGATGAGAAGTGTCCTGAATGTGGTGGCGATCTGGCGATTCGTCTGGGGCGGCGCGGCCGTTTTATTGGTTGTAATAATTATCCAGAGTGTTCATACACGCGTAACGTCAATGATGAAGACGACGAAAAAGACCAGGAGGCGATTGCGGGACGCAAGTGCCCTGAATGTAAATCTGATCTGGTGATTCGTCATGGTAAGTATGGCAAGTTCATCGGCTGTAGTGGTTATCCCGACTGTCGTTATATCGAACCGCTGGAAAAGCCAGAAAATACCGGTGTTACCTGCCCGGAGTGTAAAAAGGGCGATATGCTCAAACGTAAATCTCGCCGAGGTAAGATTTTCTATTCCTGTGAACATTACCCGACATGTAAATACGCAGTCTGGAATGAGCCGCTGGCTGAGGCCTGCCCTGAATGTGGTTTCCCGATGTTGACTAAAAAAGTTACCAAACGCCGTGGTGCTGAAAAAGTTTGTCCGCAACAAGAGTGCAATTATGTTGCCCCAATGGACGAAGAGGATGAAGAAGAACAGGCTACGGGCTAAATGCGCCGAGTGTTGTCATGTCTGATGCTGCCAGGCTAAGCCTGCTTGACTCATTCAAATGTCTTGCCGATGCCTGTCCTGATGATTGTTGCCATCAGTGGAATGCGTATGTTGACAAAGAAACGCTAGGCAAATGGCAAACGATTGCCGATGAAACTAAACGTCAATACTTGCTAAGTACTGTCCAGGAGTCGAGTCAGAATCCCAATGAAATGGTCCTGATGCGAAAGGACAATGGCAACTGTATTCATCTTGATGAAGACGGTTTATGTGATATTCAAACTTCATTCTCACATGATTATCTGCCGCTAGCCTGTCAACGCTATCCCAGGCAGACGATTAGCAAGCATACTCTGCGTTTTGAATCTGCTCACCTCTCCTGCCCGGCGATTATTGAGTTATTGGCCAACGCCTCTATCGATAACCTGATAGAAAATGAAGATGCTCTCTATGTACATAAAAGCATGGATATTATCAGCCAGTTATCCAGCTCAATTCACCATTACATGGAAAGTATCTTTAAGATCGATCGGCTATATCTGGGGTTGAAAGTTTATGCGTTATCGACAGTCATTGCCGATATCATGCAACTTGCTGCGGAAGATACCCTGACCAGTGATCTGTTGAATAGTCAGTATCGCCAGACACCTGAGCAACTGCAGAGCAAGTGGCTGGAGTGGCAGGGACAGTCACATCAAAAAGAGTTTGAACGCGATAAGACAGAAATCAAAAGCTTTTTACAAAAGCTTGATACTGGATTATTGGCTAAATATAAGCAGGCATTACAGGAACGGTTTAAGATCGAGATTCCCAATTTAAGTTTTTCCAGTTTCATCAGGTGGCGTGAGCAGGTGGATATTAGCAAGTATGAGCCGTTCTTTGAGAAGTACCTGCATGTTAAGTTACTTAATCATGGATTTCCCTGGAACCCAATTCAAAGCAATCATGCCGCGACATTTCTTGATTGTATTTTTGGCCTGATTCTCGCGCACCATGTGATTACTGCGTACCATCGTGCAAATATCGTGGTTGATACGGATATGCTGAAAAAAATAACTTATACCATTGAAAAAATAAATGCGGATAACTTCGATAATTTCCGCCTGATTAGCGCCAAACCGGAGTTGCTGGATATCAGCAAATATAATTTATTCTTTACTTTGCTGGTTTAAAAAACGCAATTTTTGATATACATTTCGTTCTTTAAAAAAATCAGGAAAATCGAGTCATGAGTAATGTTTTTGTTGCCATATTAATGGGTTCTGATTCAGACCTGCCTGTCATGCAGGCAACCCTGGATGTCTTGAAGAGCCTGGGGGTAAATTACGAAGTCAATATTCTCTCCGCTCACCGTACACCGGAAGACACCAAGAACTATATTGTTGATGCAGAAGGACGTGGCTGTAAGGTGTTTATTGCTGCAGCAGGTCTAGCGGCACATCTGGCTGGTACAGTTGCGGCTCACACATTGAAACCCGTCATCGGGGTGCCAATGGACGGCGGGCCACTTAAGGGGATGGATGCATTGCTTTCAACTGTACAGATGCCAGGTGGTGTCCCTGTTGCAACAGTGGCGATTGGTAAGGCCGGTGCCAAAAATGCCGGTTACCTGGCCGCACAAATTCTATCGGTTGCCGATGAGGCGCTTGGCAAGTCACTCATTGAAGAACGTCAGAAAAATGCCCAGGCTATTCGTGAGAAGAACGCTGAAGTCAAAGCGAAGTACTAAACTTTGTCATGGTACTGTATGTAACGGATGACCATGACCGATTCCAAACATCTTGTCTCAATT
>JASFLV010000232.1:0-5248 GCA_050117915.1 Thioalkalispiraceae bacterium
CAACGTATAACCAATGATAAATGTTAAAAAGATTGTGGCCCCGATAATTAAGACAAAGAAAGATACGGTCGAAGCGGCAGACTGTGACTGATAAATACTACGCTCGTTATGAATGTTTAGAACTTCATTTAACTCATTAACGACTTGCCAGGCATCCGCAAAACTAGGCTTAACACTGCTTTTAAGTAAGACTAAATCATTTCGCCATTTATCGGACAGGTATATATTCTTGGCCTCCTCAAAGTAAATTCCATAATCATCAATAATACTTATCATTTCATTCAGTGATAGTGATTGCTGTAATTGCAATTCACCCCTGTTCTCGTATTCTCCCAGTTTAATTAATGCATCCTTAACCTGAGACATATATATTTCTTTATTCTGGAGACTGTGCTCCATGCTTTTGAGCGATTCACCGAATACACCATAGCGATTTGAAACAAACAGTCTTAACCAGTTAGCCTGCTGTGACCAGTAGTAACGCACATCCGTGAACAGATTCAGGACCTCTTCCTTATCTTTGGCCCGATCACTTTGCTTGAGGTCAATAATTGCAAGATCTACCGCTTCGATGAACTGGTTGTTTCTGGGTAATAACTCATTGAGCAGGATGGGAATACCTGGGTAGCGCTTTTCGACAACAATTGCGGTCTCACAAAAATTGCTCACCGGTGTATCAAGACCAGCAACGACTTGCACAAACCTGTTGCTGAGTTTTGCAAACAACTGGTAATGCTGCTGATGTTCATCGTCTTTAGCCAGTTGATTGGCAATCTTAGTATAAGGCTGGTTAGCAAGTTCCCGGCTCAAGGATTGCAACCGATCCAGGTCGTCGCGAAGCTTGGCGCGAAACTCAGCATCCGGCAGAATCGCCAGCTCATAGACATCGCGTTCCGTTTTATGTAACTGATCACTAATCTGGTTCAGGATCCGGTCAGTGGTCTTGGCGCTCTCGATATTGGTGATATTGCTCTGTGCGGTATGGTCAAGTAACTGGTAGACATAGAGGATGAAGGCCAGGATCAGGCTCGATAGCACCGCTCCGGTGACTATAATACGTCGCCTTAAACTTGCCTTCTCTGCCTGCACCGAGCCAATCATCCTGTTTTTTTAATTATGTTAGGTACTTATATCGGTAAGCCTGACCTACACTTAAATCTTGCACAAAAAATCAGGATTTTAACTTGCTGATATAAAAGATGAATTTTTCAATTTTAGGTATTTGGCAGGAATATTTGTGATCCCGATTACAAAATGAGCTCGGCTCATTTGCACAGACCGGTAAACAGCCGAAGGCTTATTAACCACTGGCCGTATTTAATTCGTCCCGGACATCCAGCAAAATTTTATTTAAGGACTGTGAATCTCTGAGTAATTCGATTACATCTGCTTCTGACAAGGGGCGGCTAAACAGGAAGCCCTGGATGGTTCGACAGCCCAGTGCATAAAGGAAAGCCAGTTCCTGGGCCGTCTCTACGCCTTCAGCAACGACATTGAGGCGCAGACTATGAGACAGGGCCATGATGGCTGTGACGATACCCGCGTTATCATTGTCTTTTCGTTTGTTCACATTGGTTATGAAAGAACGATCAATTTTCAACGTATCAATGGGAAATTGGTTCAAATGGTTCAATGATGAATAGCCCGTACCGAAATCATCGACAGAAATCGAGACTCCCAAATTTTTTAGCTGATAGAGAATTTCAGCGCTCTGCTCTACGTTGTCCATTAAACAGCTTTCTGTCAATTCAAGTTCAAGAAGACCTGGCTCAACTCCCATTGTATCCAGGATATCTTTAATCCGTTTTACAAAGTCATCCTGCTTGAATTGTGGTGCGGCAACGTTCACAGAAACCGGGACGACAGCCATACCCTGCATTTGCCAACGTTGTATTGCAGAACAGGCCTCCTGAATCACCCAGTCACCAACCTGATTGATGAATCCACTGGCTTCCAGGGCAGGAATGAACTCATTTGGCGGGATCAGTCCACGCTCTGGATGCAGCCAGCGTATTAATGCTTCAAGACCTTTTATTGTGCCTTGAGTCGAATCCACTTTTGGCTGGTAATATAGTACGAATTCATTATTTGTATACGCCTGTTTTAACTCCTGCTCCTGCCTGAGGCTTGACTCACTGTTATGATCCATATCTATAGTAAAGAAAACATCCTTGCCAGTCTTACTGTTCTTGGCTTCGAGCATGGCATATTCTGAAGAAACTAATAATTTTTCAGCGGAATTTTGATCGACCGGGTAAACTGCAACACCAATACTGGTATCAATATTCAGTTCATGCTCTTCAATGAAATAGGTCTCGGAAATAAGCTTCCTGATGCGTTTTAGCGTGCTCGCAATCACGTCTTTGTTATTAGCATCGCCCAGAATGATCACAAAATTATCTCCTGCTATTCTGGCAATCGTATCGCCTGCACGCGTATAAGCGCGCAGCCGATTGGCAACCTCTTGCAAGACTTGATCCGCTATGTGATGACCAAGCCCGGTGTTGAGCTGACTAAAACGATCAATATTAATATTGATAACCGCAACCAGTTGATTATGTCGTTTTGCTTGTGCAATGGTTAAATGTAATCGATCCCAGAATAAGGAACGATTAGCCAGACCGGTCAGGCCATCGTAGTTCATTTGCTCCTTGAGTTGCTCTTCCTGGCTCGCAATAATTCTTCTTCCCCAATGCAATAACGCCACGAGTGTACCGACCGATAATACCCCGATAAACAGGATCGCCCACTGGTAGATGTCGCGTACCAGCTCAATAGACTTTGCCTGGAGAAGTAGTGCCTGTTGGTGGGCCCAATAAGTAATGACTGCAATCGCAATCACCAACAGGCCTGTTAAGGCAAGTGCTAACCAGTATGATTGTGAAGTTCGGAGAGTATTTGGCAATGACATAATCGTTACATGCCTCAAAAGGCGGGATAGTACAGATCGTAGATGCATTAGTCTGTGTATCGGTTTTTTTCCCTGTTTCCTTTAATTACAGATAGATAGCCGCAATAAGTGGTCCGAATTATTCTCAAGCTCATCAAATTCTTTGATAAGTGATTGTTTTTGCTATGAATCTATTAGGCAGTAAGTTTGAGGCCAACCTGCTAAAACAGCAGGAACATTTGCCAAGGACAAAAACTGTAGGCGACTGAATCATCCATACAACAAGCACAAGCCATGTAATAATGCTTAGAAAATTAATGCCCACGGATCTTACTACCCAGGTCGGACAATTCCTCGAGCTTCTTGTTTTGATGGCGCAGCGATCGCAATTGCAAAGCTGAGTTTATGCGTGAAATTAATTCAGCCGCACTAAACGGTTTGAGGATATAGTCATCGGCACCGAGACGGTAGCACTCATCCGTTTTCCTGGTATCATCCACCCCCGTCAGCATAATAACTGCCAGTTGCTCCGCAGTGAGCGTCTGCCGAATGGCTTTGAGTATCTCTACACCATCTAAATCAGGCATCTGAATATCCAGCAATAATAAATCTGCTGGTTGTTGCTGAATGGCCTCCAGCATACTATGACCATCTGCAAAACATCTCGTAGTAAATCCTGCGCTGGTCAAATGCTTGTCTACCAGTTTAAGATTAAGTTCTTCATCATCAACCGCGATTATCGAGGCATTGTTCAGATTAGAGACATCCAGATCTGGCTTATTTTCATGCTCCAAGTAGCGCGTCAGACACACCCTGCGGATACGGTTTAGCAGTTCCATAACACTGGCAGCTTTGATAAGGTAATCTTTAGCTCCCAGCGTTAATGCTGTCACCACCGTATCGCGATTACTCTCACCACTTAGGGTGATAATATGAATACCATGTTGCGGGTTATTTTCACTTAACCACTCAAGAAATTCGAAACCACTCATTCTCGGCATGTTCAGGTCCAGCAAGATGATATCAAAACGTTCGACAGCCAGCAGTTCAGTCGCTTCAATACCATCCGCAGCCTGGCTAGTTATATAGCCCTCGTTTTGCAGACGTCTGGCCAGTAATTTTCGGTTGGCCTGATCGTCGTCAACGATCAGGATTGAGAAGTTCTCGGGTTTAAAACTTTGACTCTCAGATAGTATTGGCATTTAAACGATGTATAGAATGATTGACAGATTTTTTCCATGGAATCAGTTTTTTATCGTCTCATCCTAGCCAGCCTTTAACATTTTTCTTGTTTTGGGATAGAGCTGATGGTGACGTCAGTCTTCTAGCTGAGTAAAATATTAGGTTAAATCTGCTCGCTTTTAACTATAAATATTACTGGATAGCCTGGACTATCGACTGCATGATAAGGGTAAGGGGCTAAAGCTTACCTCAGGCTTACAAATAGAATAATCTGTATCATTCTGGAGTTTACTTATGACAAAAAATATTAGGTTATTGCCACTGTTAGCCGCAATAATTTTCAGCCTCACCAGCCTAACTGCCCACGGGTCAGGCCTGAAAACTGGTGACAAAGCACCCGAGTTTCAGCTTCACAATTTAAAGGGCCAGATGATTACACTATCAGGCTTGTTAAAGAAGGGGCATGTCATGCTGGTATTCTGGGAACCCAATTGTGTTTATTGTTTTGCGCATATCGAGGACTTCAATGCACTACAGGAACAATACAAAAAGGATTTAACCATCACCGGGGTCAATTTTCTTGGTGAATATAGAGAAGATGTACAGGCCTATGCCAATGACAATAATGTCAAATACATGTTGCTTGCCGACCGCCTCAACAACATCGATGTTGCTGAGGCTTATAAGGTCATCGGCTCTCCAACAATCGTGGTGATCTCTCCCGAGGGCAAGATCCTTTCATATGGTTATAAGCTTCCTAAGCTAAGCCAATGGCTCAACTAAGCGTTAAACTAAAAGACCACGTTCAACATTGTCACTGAAACGATGAGAAACAGGATGGTCATGATCCCCCCTGCCTTCATAAAGTCCGGGACACGATACCCACCCGGGCCCATGATCAGGGCATTAACCTGGTGAGTCGGGATCAAGAACGAATTTGAGGTAGCAATCCCAACAGTCAACGCAAACACGGCCGGGTTACCACCGGCATTCACTGCAATATTGATTGCTAAAGGCACCAATAAGACGGTGGCACCGACATTGGACATGACCAGACTGAAGATGGTAGCAAGAACTGCAATCGCCAGTTGAATCACCCAGATGGGCATGTCACCCATGACACTCAGGGTCTGCTCTGCAATCCAGTTTGCAGTTCCTGATTTTTCTACGGCAAAA
>JASFLV010000233.1:0-5230 GCA_050117915.1 Thioalkalispiraceae bacterium
TATTCAATAGTTCGGAATGGGTGGCTCCCAGGCCTTTTGAGTATTGTTCAGTCCGCACCACAGGAATAGCCAGACGGTCGGCTGCATTCAGCAGTATCTTGCCATTTTTCAGGACCGTGTTGAGGGATTTTTCTGGCATGGCGCTGGCAAGACGTTCCTGGATATCAATGACGAGTAGCTGGCTATGTTCAGCTTTGCAAAGCGAGGTTAACATGGGTTCTTAATTAAGCCAGGTGTTAATCAACTGAACATCGGTTTCGGTCAGGGTACCGGCCGCCTGTTTCAGTAACAGGGTACTTAAAATATAACCATGTTTGGCGCGAATATAATCGCGTTGGGCACGGTACATTTCTCGCTGTGAATCCAGCACGTCGACCGTCGTACGGGTCCCGACTTCAAAGCCAGCCTGGGTTGCTTCGAGTGCTGTTTGGGTGGAGCGTAATGCCTGTTTTAATGCATTGGCCTGGCTGATCGCGGACAACACAGTCAGGTAACTATTTCGTACTTGCCGAATCGTTGTGCGTCTCTGTTGTTCATATAATTGTTTACTGCGTTGCAGATTGGCCGCAGCTTCACGGCTAGTGGCACTGGTTCCACCCCCTGAGTAGATAGGTATATTCAACACCAGAGAAACTGTGCTTCCATCCTGTTCATAGGCACCACGAAAGCCACCCTCGGTTTCAAAGTCGGTATAGTCCGCCTGCAGATCCAGGGTTGGATAATGTCCGGCTGACGCCAGTTCGCGACCTTCCATGGCTGCCTGCATGGCCTTTTCAGCGCTTAGCAGTAACAGGTTTTTATCCAGCGCGGTTTTTATCCAGGTATCGATATCATCCGGATTGGGCGCTATCAGTTGTTGCTGTTCCTTAACTTTGGCCAGGTTGTCATGCAGTTCACCGGTAATTTCGCGCAGGATTTCCAGGCTGATGTCATAGAGACGTTGTGCCTCGATTTCCTGGGAGACAGCCTGGTCATAACGTGCCTGTGCTTCGTGTACATCAGTAATCGCGGTCAGCCCCACTTTAAAACGTTGTTTGGCCTGATCCAGTTGTTGGGCAATGGCCTTTTTCTCAGCTTTGGCAAACACCAGGTTGGCCGATTCTGACAGGACATCGAAATAACGCTGTGCCACCCGTATGACTAAATCGTGTTTCGCGCTGCCGAAATTGGCTTCTGCCTGGGCAACCAGTGCATCGGCCTGATCGATGGCATCGAAGCGAGCCTTGTTAAAGATCGTCTGGCTCAGGGTTAACGAATAGGAATCACTATCATAGTCCTGCCCGGCGGCGCCGTTGATGACTTCATCAAACACCTCAACATGAGAACCGACCAGATTGATCTGTGGTAAAACAGCCGCAAAGGCTTTGGGAGAGGCCTCGATAGCGGCGTTATATTCAGCGATAGCCGCACCAAAAGCAGGATCATTCTTTTTGGCGAGCTCGTAGACCTCGAGCAGATCGTCTGCATTGGTATAAGTATTCATCAGCAACAGTATGCTGAAGAGTGCTAATCTGAATTTCATAGTCGTATTCCTTGTCAGCCATTAGTAGCGTTGCATGTCTGGGTCAACATCCTGTGCCCAGGCTTCAACACCTCCTTCGAGGTTAATGACTTTATCAAAACCAGCTTGTTCTAGATAGTAGGCAACTTGCCGGCTACGAATGCCATGGTGGCATATCACCACGGTCTCTTTATCGGGATCAAGTTTATCCAGTGAATACGGTATTTCACGCATGGGGATGAGCTGGGAGCCATTCAGATGGCACTTCTCATACTCCCAGGGTTCCCTGACATCCAGCAACATAGGCATTTCCTTACACGTATCACCAGGGGCAGAATGCCCGTCGGACTGATTTTGGGCGCACTCTTCCAAATAGGTTTTCAGGTCAAGTGCGGTAAAACGACGCATTATTTGTTCAGTCGGTGAATATCTGCTTAAAGGCGAAAGCGATCAGGTTGTGGCGCATTGCGAAGGGGCGGCAGATCCGTCTCAAACAGGTCTTCCGTGTGAAATTCATTCTCGCCGGTGCGGGTAATCAGGCGCGCCTCCATCACTGGTGAGTCGCCGACGATGGCGAACAGACGCCCCCCGACTCTCAGCGATTGCTGGAAGTTTTCTGACAACAAAGGCAGGGATCCGGTGATCGCGATAACATCATACGGGCCATGTTTTGGCCAACCTGTTGCAGCATCACCCTGCTCAAGCGTGACGTTGACGATGTCATCATCTTCCAGTTTGCGAGCGACCTGGGAAACAAAATCCTCATGGATATCAACGCTATAGACATGGCGAGCGAGCTTGGCGAGGAGAGCAGTCAGATAGCCACTGCCGGTACCGATTTCCAGGGCAGTGTCTGTCGGTTTAATCTCCATTGCCTGTAGCATCCTGGCTTCGATCTTGGGTGACATCATGACTTCCCCATGCTCGAGCGGGATATTCATATCAGCGAAGGCCAGGTTCTCGAATCCGGCAGGGACAAACTCCTCGCGGGGTACATCCGCTATCAGGTTCAAGACCTTATCATCCGCCACTTCCCAGGGGCGAATTTGTTGCTCAATCATGTTATGCCGGGCCAGTTCTACACTCATCTCGCTCATGGCGTGATTCCTTTTATATAGTCTTATATTTTGTGGGAGTAGATTAAGCAGTTTGGCGAAAGCAGGCAAGCTGGCCGGCGCTGAAATTCCCTGCTCACACATAAGAAAGTTTTATTCATTATCATACGACCGCCAGGGACGGCGGAAGTACTGGAAACGCAGGGATTTGAACATGGATGTTCTTATGTCGCGAAGCCCATGGATGGGCGACAGCGACTCAGTTTCCAGTGAGTAAGTTTTATTCAACTGAGGCCTTAGCTACCTCGATTAGCCAGGACGATGTTTGCGCCTTTTTCCGGGTGATCTTCCTGGTCAAAAAATGGACCAATGTCGTCTATGGGAAAATACTTATAGCCGGAATCGGTTAGCAGGTAGTAACCGGCAAACAGGTCCGTGACCAGGTCAATGAAGTCTTCTCGGCTGACTCCCGAGCGCTTGATGGCATAAGGCCAGAATTCCATGATGACGGCGACCTGCGGGTGTGTTTTCAAGAAATTGTGTGCGCCTTTGATGAATCTGGCTTCATGACCCTGGATATCCATCCACACCAGTTTGACCGCATCCGGATTAACGCCCAGTTCCTGCTCTGACAGACTATCGAAGGTTCTGGCCGGTACCTGGATCACCTGACGGCCCTGCTCATTGAAAAAGCCGGATTCAACCTCGCCACTTTTTCGAACCCGATTGTCCCCATAATTTTTCTCGCTCAACTCAAATTCGAGCGTGCCTTCGGCATCTGACAATGCCAGGTTATGGCCAAGCATTTGTCCCTGCAGCTGATTGTTCTCGATATTTTTTTTCAACAATCGAAAATTTTCCGGTGAAGGTTCAAAGGCAACCGCCTGTTCAAATAGGTTCTCTAATAAGAAAGCCGTGGAGGACATGCCGATGTAGCCGCCCACATCCAGCACGACACCTTTACCCCTTTCTTCCAGCAATCCCTCTTTTAGCAGCATATCGATATAGCGGCATATCTCATCAAACTCATGGTTTCGATAAACATGCAGGATACGTCCCGTGGTTTTGTCTTTACTATTAAAAGTCAGGATACCATTGCGTGTTAATACGGTGGCATCGTGTTTTGGCAGGATATATACACTAAAAAACCAGATAAACTTGCGAGCAAAGCGCAGGAGTTTTCCAGGGTGAAAATTGACGTTCTTGATCGATTCGAGGTCCATGGTCATTTGTTGATCTGAATTATTTTTAATCCGCCAGCTCGGTTAAGATAGCTTTAAGTTCAGTAAAGTGTGTATCCTCAGAAAATAGCCTGTCAGCTCGGGCTTTACCCTGGCTAGCGAGTCTATCAAGTTTGGCCGGATCATCATAAAGCTGTTTGATCGCCCTGGCCAGCGATTCCGCGGAACCGGGTTCACTCAGTAAGCCGGATTGTTCATGCTCAATAATATCAGGTACGCCTCCGGCATTGGTGCCAATCACGGCAACACGGGCGCGCATGGCCTCGGCCAGAACCAGGCCAAAGGTTTCCTGAAAGGTGGTGAGGACGATGACTTCAAAACAACGCATAAGATTCTGCGGCTCCTCAACAAAACCAATAAACTGTATATGTGAAGACAAGTTGCTGGTCTGGATTTGTGTTTGCAGATTATTCGCATATTCCGGGTCCATGATATGACCGATGATGGTTGCCGAGACATCCAGCCCCTCCGCAACTAAAGCGGCAATCGCTTCAACCAGCACATGTTGACCTTTGTATGGTTCAATCCGACCAAAGCAGGCAACATTCAGGCGCCGACGTGGAAAAGCGTCAGAAAAGAAACGCTGACAGTCCGGCGTCTCCTTTTCAGGTGCCGCCACACCGATATGTAATAGCCGAATCTTGTTTTTATTCATGGGTAATAGTTTCTGGCAGTTTTTGCTAACCAGTTTTGAGTTGGCTAACAGCAGATCAATGCGCTGATAAAACCAGCGATGCAAGATATCCCGCTTACTACGGGCGATATCCATATGTCGGCTGTAAACCAGCTTGATGTTGCGCGCAGCAAAGACTTTGGCGAGCACCGCAAGATTGAGATCCTTGTTCCAGTGCATGTGCAGGATGTCGACCTGGTTCTGTTTGAGTATTCTCGCCAGTTTTTTTGCTGCCAGCAAAGGCACACGTCGATTAAAAATATCTAGCGTGATGGAATCAAGCGAATGCTGATCAAGTTGCCTGGCGAGCATACTGTCTCTGGCCACAATCGAAATACATTTGAGATCCCTGGCCTGCAGTTCCTTATGTTCACGCAAGGCATAAAGTTCCAGGCCACCATGACCCTGGGACAGGCAAAGTATCGCAACTACCACGGCGAGGCTCCAGATTGACTTATTTTTGCTTTCAAGACAGTTCGGTGCAGATTTATTGATACTATTATAAGAATAAATGTATCATAGCCAGTAAGATTAATAATCACAATAAGTAGTACTAGTTGGTAACTTCAGAGCGAACTGATATTCCCTATGAAAATATGGTCATGGAAGCGTAACTGGGTTGCAAGGCGTGCGGCTGAAAAAGCGGCCCAGCTTGAGTTCGACAAGGTAAAGCGGATCGCTGTTCTCAAGCATGCAGCTTTGGGTGACCTGGTGCTGACGCGTCCTTTTCTTATCACTCTACGACAGTACTTTCCCAATG
>JASFLV010000234.1:0-5218 GCA_050117915.1 Thioalkalispiraceae bacterium
CAGAGTGTACTTGACTGCCGCATAACGTCGATGGGCACCCACACCCCAGAGCGAGATCAGGAAGAACAGGGGAATCAGGGTCAATTCCCAGAACAGGAAGAACAACAGCGTATCAGTAGCACAAAAGATACCGATCGTTGCACTCTCCAGTAACATTAACAGGGTATAGTAAAGCCGGCTCATGTTACGTACATGATTCCAGGATGATAAGATTACGAAGGCAAACAGTATGATGGAAAACATCGGGAATAAAACCGAGATACCATCAACACCTAATCGATAATTGATATGTAATGTGGGTACCCAGCTGGCCTGCTCAACAAATTGAAAACCTGCAATACTGGTATCAAACTGGATGACAATATAAATAGCCAAGAACAGATCAAATAATACAACCAGCAGGGCAATCAGGCGTGCTTGGTTGGGATTCGGAGTTAACCAGATCAGTGCCGCACCGACAGGCAATGAAATAATTAACAGACTTAATAGTGGAAAGCTGTGTTCCATATTTATTTGTTCCGGTTAATGTGCGCGGTTCATAGGTAAATCAGCATACAGGTTACTGACAGATTGCAAACTTGTATCGATAAGTTCCAGCCAGGGTTCCATGTAGAAACCCGCACCGAGCAAAATGAGTAACACTATGGCACCTAACAGATATTCCATACGGCTGGTTGCCTGCAGGTTATCCAGATTATCAGACTGATTGGGTGCCAAAAATGCGCGTTGGAAGGCCCATAACAAAAAGCCAGCGGTCGCCACGTTACCGACTGCCATGGCAATCGTGGGCAAGGCGCCGATATTGACAATCGCCGCTTCAAATAACAGGTGCGCAGCATCAAATCCAGGGGTTCCCGGCATACCGATGATGCTCAAACCTGCAATAAAAAAAACAATGCCGATGAAGGGAGTTGCATCAAACAGGCCTCCGAGTTTGGAGAGCTGCAGGGTTCGTGTTCGGTTAATAACCAGGCCCATCATAAACAGCATGCCTGTGATGGCGATACCGAAATTAATCGATAACATAATAGTACCTAAAAAGGCGTCATGACTGAGTGAAAACAATCCGACGATCAAGAGGCCGCTATGGGAGATCACTGCAAAAGCCAACAGGCGGCGCAGATTATTTTGCATCAGTGCCAATACCGCGGCATAAAAGACACCAATAATGGCAATAGTGATAATCAATACCCGCCATTCTGGAATCGTGTCGCTGAATATTGGCAGGACAAAACGAAACAGACCATAGACACCGGCTTTAATGCCAATTAAATAGATACCGACAACTGCGACAGTACCATGCTCAGCGATAAAGGGTAGCCAGCCATGGACCGGAAAAATCGGGGTGCGTATCGCAAAGGCAATGAACATCATCAAGAAAGTCACTGAGGCAAACTGGGCATCTGGTTTCTGGCGAATTAAATCCTGGAGAGCGAAACTCCAGTTACCCTGGTTGGTATTGGCATAGAACCAGCCAAGGATGAATACCGCCACAAACAGTAATAACAAACTACTGTGCATGAACTGTAAAAAACGTTTTCTTGATAGCTCCTGGCCAGCGGCAGTCGACCAGCGATCGAAGATTTTACTTACCAGAATCAGCTGGATTAGCGAGACAAGGGAGAACCACAATAGATCAATTGTAGCGAACAGGCTAATCAGGCTCGACTGGATAGCTAAGATAAGAATTATAAAACGCGGGGCGGGATTAAGTTGTCTGATGCGGCTATAGATGATTATCAGCAGACTAATCAAGCTTGTAATCAGGATAAACAGCACACTAACGCCATCAACCGCCATATTGTAGCTAACCGGGCCCAGCAGGTTGAGGTATTCGTGGAATTGCATGGCCAGATTGGCCTGGTCATAGTAATGTAATAAATAAACTGCCAGGCCTAACTCGATGGTTGCAATTACAATGCTGACTGGCAGAACTAATTTGTTTTCTTTTAACAAACGGGCGATAACCAGTCCCAGCAGCGGTACAACTTGTAACAAAAACAAGATGGGAAAGTCAGTCTGCTCTGTCCAGTGAATCAGTGTCATGTTAGCAACTCACATCGAAATAAACAGTGTGATAAAAATAATTAGCCACAGGTAGCGTGGTTGGCTTAGCAGGCTATCAATGGTTGAAAAATAGTGACCGAGGTGCTTTAGTGATTTTTCAATCCCTTCTTCACCCGTTTTTAAAACAAGATGGTTTTCGATCCAGTGTAATGGGCGGGCTAGCCATTCTATCATCTTTCCTGCAATACCACGGCCACGGCCAATCATACCGGTATCACCAGAGATGTGAGCCTGACGGTTAGCATGATAAGCATCCCAATGTGCTAACGATGACAGGGCACTAACTGAAGAGGGTAAGCCTACCAGGCGATTGACGATGTGATCGTCAAAATAACGCAAGTCACGTGCCAGCGAGTGGATGGGGGTAGTGATAACTTTTTTACTAATCGGATCTAGCCAGAAACGCTGTTGTGACAAGGTATACAAACGCAGATTATTGCGAATGAAACTGGGCACAGGGCGCATCGGTTTTTCCATCCAGTGCATCATTGAAGGGGCGTTGAGGAATTGGTAGGTCCGCCAGATGGTATGTGCAACCAGGTATAAGGTGGCAAGTGTAAACCAGCCCAGTCCGCAAAACATGAAGATTAGACCGACCTGGCTGATCGAGCTGAATATTAAACTACTTTTTACATCGGTCTGAGTCAGGCCAACAAGGTAGCCATACACAGCAGTTAGTGATCCAATGATAGTAATGATGAGCATGAGGATAGGAATGTTTTCCAGCAATGGTTGCATCCTTATTAATAAGAACGCGCCTGCATGGATAATCAATGCCCCGTAAAAGATGGCACTGGAAGGGGTAGGACCTTCCAGTGCCTGGCTAATCCAGGAAGAAAATGGAAGTTGAGCGGATTTCACCATCGCGGCAATGACAAGACCTAATGCCATGCTACTGATAGCCAGATCAGGCATCTTCGACTGTGAACTATTGATTGTCGACCACTGACTATCACCGAGATAGAGAAAGCCAATAATCAGCGCAAGAATAAATCCTGCATCACCAATACGGTTAGTGATGAATGCCTGGTTGGCATTACGTGTCGCTGTTTTGCGTTGATACACATAGCCTATCAAAAGATAGGAACTGACTCCGGCTATTTCCCATGCAAAAAATGTCAGTGCAGCGTTACCGGCAATGACCATCAACTGCATCGCGCCACTAAACAGACAAAGGATAAAGAAAAATCGTTGAAAGCCTTCCTCACGATGCATATATGCTGTTGAGAAACGTACCGTAACCAGGAGTAAGACAGTAAACAGATTCACCATGAGCAGACCCAACTGGTCCAGTTTTAAACTGATGTCAATCGAGACCTCATCAACCTTGAGCCATTGCAGGTAAACGATATCTCCGGGTAAGTTCTGCTCTTGTAGAGTAACAACATCGATAATAATTATAAGAATAAGACTTGCCAGGATCGCAATCAGTGAAAGGTTGGCAGTAAATTTCTCGCCACGCTCACCACGGTTATTAAAAAACAAATAACTGACCGCGATGATCATGGCAGCCAGCCAGGGCAATGAAGGGATCAGCAGTGCAATCTGGTTAAGCATGTTGCTCCCCTGTGTTTGCCCGTCCTGGTTTGCTTAGCAAAGCCGGTGTCCTTGGACCACTATAGCCCTGGTACCACTCGATGGATTTTTCTATAGTTGGAAGTTGTGCGGCAGTAGATTGCCACTCAATAAAGCCGTCAACAGGATCGAAAATATGAATCGTGGCCTGTTCGTAGTCTTTTACTGAAACTAGCAACCAGCCATTGCCAATCAATTCCTGTAGTACTGGTTGGCGATTATAAATTTCTGTGACTATATCTACCTTCGACTCAACGACCACCTGCAGGCGCATCGCCTCATGGATTTCAATCATCTGCGTGGGTAAACCGGTTCGCAGGTCGGAGCGGGTACCATCAAGAATGCCGAAGTTACCAATTATATTGTGCGTGATCTTGCTACCACATCCATAGCCGTCATTATTCACGGTCGAGAAATAGTATTCCAGGTTAATCCCAGCACCTACCGGCCCTGCATTCAATAAAATATTTTCAAGTACCCGTCCTTCTGGATCTATGCTGGGGTCATAAGAAATCAGGAAGGTACGTCGATCGAAAAATACTCCCTGGCTGATATTACGTCGACCGATAATCGCTGCAGCATTGGTGGCGTGTCCAAGTTCGGGGCGTGCCTGGGAAAAATCTACTCCACGGGTCACCACGTGTTGATAGGCTTTATCGTGGCTGATCTTGTCAGGTGTTGAGGCAAACCGTCTTGAGCGTTCATGAGCAGAGTGTCGTTGCGCCTCACTTAGCTGCATTTGCACTTTAGCCAGGTTAACGTTGTGCTGGTAAGGAATGAGCTCACGATCAAACCAGAGGATATCTTCGTTGCCGGTATTGTGTTCAGCACCGATAAACCAACTGCTATCAGGGATCTCGATCCCCTGTTCAGCCAATAACTTGCGTACTTGGGGGCGGTTGGCCATATTGGCAAATGCACGTGCGTTGGGTCCACCATGGCGACCACTGCAGGCACCGCAATCGTATGCAGCCAGATGCGGATTATTCAAGCTGCTGGAGCCATGCCCCATCAGGATGATCAACGAAGAAAAGTTTTTTACCAGGCCGATAGTATGTAAGAACCCAGCTACCCGGTTTGCCATTTCTTCATAGGTGAAACCCAGTTGTAATTCATGGCTTTCAGCAGGCTTTGCTGTCTTTGCATGTATCAGTAATTCTGTCGCCACCTGTTTATCAACTAATCTCCTGAACAAGTTGTATAACTTTGCCCAACTCCCCGGCACAAAAGATTTACCTAACAGGGACAACAGACCAAACGGTGCTGAATGGGAAATGAGCAACAAGTTACTCAGGAAATTTCTCCGTGTATAATTTAAAAAGGTCTGTCTTAATGCAATGCGTATATTGCGTCGTTGTTTGTGTTTCTGGTGGGTTTTTTCCTGTCCTGCTTGTGGTACTTCATGTACAGCGTGAGCAGGAGTCACAACGATGGGGCACAATGGGGTTAGCTGTTCATCATCGAGGCCTTTCCAGTCCATGGCCACCGCAAAGAATCCTGCAGCGCCAAATGTCTCAATATCCGGATTGATGGTTTCTAAATGGCGACGGAAACCTTCTTCACGATCATCCATACA
>JASFLV010000235.1:0-5216 GCA_050117915.1 Thioalkalispiraceae bacterium
AAATGGAAAGCAGTTGGAAGTCGATGAAGAGGGTTACCTGGCTAATCTTAACGATTGGGAACCTGCTGTTGCTGAAGTAATGGCTAAGGAAGATGACTGTGAATTAACAGAGAACCATTGGGAAGTCATCAACTTCCTGCGCGAATACTACGACGAGTATCAAATCGCTCCTGCCGTTCGCGTCCTGACTAAGGCTATTGGCAAGAAGTTAGGCAAGGAAAAGGGTAACAGCAAATACCTGTATGAGTTGTTCCCATATGGTCCTGGTAAGCAAGCGTGTAAATACGCTGGATTACCCAAGCCAACAGGCTGCGTTTAAATTACGCGATGTCCAGGGGGTGTTCAGCCCCCTGACATATTTGCTACATCGACATTTTAATAACAGGGTAGGAACGCATGCACGTTTTATTCGGCATATTGTTTTATGCAGCATTTATTTTGCTGGTTGTCGGTCTGGTCGTTAAGATCAAGCAGTATGCACAAACACCAGCGCCATTAAAGATACCGACCACCCCTGCGCCCGTAACAAAAACAGGTGTTGTCTGGCGTTTATTTACTGAGGTTGTTTTCTTTAACAGTCTTTGGAAATCTAACAAATGGATCTGGATCTTTGGCTGGATGTTTCACTTTGCCCTGTTACTCGCATTTTTTAGACACTTACGTTATGTCATCCCGGCTGACTGGTTTATCTATCCGCTGGTGAATAACTGGCTGGTTTTAACTGCAGGTAAATATGCCGGCTGGATGATGTTAGTAGGTCTTATTGGACTTTTTGCACGACGCCTTTTTGTCGATCGTGTTCGTTACATATCCAGTCCCTCAGATTTCGCAATGCTGTTACTCATCATTGGCATTGCATTGACAGGTGTACTTGTATCTTTTGTCTTTAAGGATGCTTATGCCGTCATCCAGTTAAAAGCCTTTGTTATTGGCCTATTTACTCTTAACTGGCAACCTATTCCTGACAACGGCCTTATAATCACGCACTTGTCATTGGTATTAATCCTTATGGTGATATTCCCCATAAGCAAGCTACTCCACGCACCTGGTATATTCTTTAGCCCATCACGCAACCAGGTTGATAACCCTCGCGAACAACGGCATGTTGCTCCCTGGGCACGAAAGCTTGAATCTGGTAATTAACTGACTTGTGGATGAGGAATAAACGTGGCTGATTTTGAAACCCCAGAATTAAAAGAATACACCATCATCCCCAAATATAAAGACGGGACGATGGAAGGCCTGAAGCCGTTCATTGCCAAAGAACAGCACAATGAACCTCTCGGTTATCCTGCTGAACTGGTTGATAACTGGAAAGAAAAAGCCATCGAGAAGATGGGCGAATTGCAATCCAAATACCGTTCCTTACAGGTTTACCTGGACATATGCGTGAAATGCGGTGCCTGTACAGACAAATGCCACTACTACCTGGGCACCTCTGATCCGAAGAACATGCCGGTTGCGCGACAGGACCTGTTCCGTCAGGTTTATCGTCGCTACTTTACATTTGCAGGCAAATTTTTCGGTAAGCTGGGTATTCCTGGGTTTGTTGGCGCTAAAGAATTAGAAAGAGAAACTCTGGATGACTGGTACAGCTATTATCACCAGTGTTCGCAGTGTCGTCGCTGCTCAGTATATTGCCCGTATGGAATCGATACCGCTGAAATTACCATGGCGGCGCGCGAAGTTCTGGCTTCTGTAGGTATTGGTCAGAAATACTCGAACGAAATTATTGGCAAAGTCTTCAAGATTGGTAATAACCTGGGACTGCCTGAGCCTGCCCTTGCCGATACCCTGGAAGGTCTTGAAGAAGAAGTTAAAGATGACACCGGCGTCGATGTGAAATTTCCGCTCGATCAAAAAGGTGCTGATATTTTGCTGGTCACCCCCTCCGCTGACTTCTTTGCTGAGCCCCATGTCGACGGTCTGATCGGTTATGCCAAAGTTTTCCACGAAGCTGGCGTTAGCTGGACATTAAGTTCCTATGCATCTGAAGCAGCCAACTTTGGTATGTTCATCGGTAGTTATGAGAACATGCGCCGTGTTTCCATGCGGATTCGCGAAGCTGCGCTTGAATTAGGCGTCAAACGTATTGTGTTCGGCGAGTGCGGACATGCCTGGCGGGTTGCTTATAGCTTCCTGAATACGCTGGCAGGTCCCTTCGACTTCCTGGATCCTAACTATCCAGTACCGCAGCATATCTGCGAGTTTACTTACGACTTGATCAAGCGCGATAAACTCAAGTTTGATAAATCAGAAAATGATCATATGACCCTGACCTTCCACGATTCATGTAACGTGGCACGTGCCTCACGCATGGGTCCGGAGCCTGGTGGCCAGTTCAAAATTCCACGCGAAATCATCAAATCAGTCTGTAATAACTTTTATGACATGGCCCCAGACACAATCCATGAAGGCACCTATTGCTGTGGCGGTGGTGGCGGTCTGTTAACCGACGACCTGATGGAGTTACGTGTCAAAGGTGCCCAGCCAAGAATGCAGGCGCTGAAAAACGTCGTTGAAGAAAACGGCGTAACACATATGGCTGCTATATGCGCCATCTGTAAGAGTCAATTTACCAAAGTACTGCCCTACTACGGCTTTACGATGGACCAGATAGTTAGTGTGCATCAGCTGGTTTCTGAGGCGATCATACTGACAAAAGGTGTAAATGAAGAGGCAGCTGAAGAAACGGAAGAAGCTGCTGAATCGGAATAATTTTTTTGGTACGGGTTAATCCGAACTAACTGTTAGCACAGGAGACAGAGGTATGGCTACATCACGTGACGACATGCAAGACAACAAACTCACGTTTCGTAAGTTCGAGGACGGTGATCATGATTGGAGCTCAATGACCGATCAGATTTTTAAGGGTGATTTCTCTTATAAGTGTCCTACTTACGTTCATCGTACTCCACCTTGCCAGGGCAGCTGCCCATCTGGTGAAGATATTCGCGGTTGGCTGGATATCGTGCGTGGTATTGAGAAGCCGCCTAAAGATATGACGATGCAGGAATATGCATTCCGTCGTTCAACTGATGCTAATCCGTTCCCCTCGATCATGGGTCGCGTCTGTCCGGCGCCTTGTGAAGATGGTTGTAACCGTAACCAGGTTGAAGACCACGTCGGGATTAACTCTGTTGAGCAATACATCGGTGACTCTGCATTAGATGCAGGCTTTACCTTTGCAAAAGGTGAGAAAGAATCAGGCAAAAAGGTTGCCATCATTGGTGGTGGTCCTGCTGGTCTGGCAGCCGCCTATCAATTACGTCGCCGTGGCCACGCCTGTACCATTTTTGATGACCACGCTGAATTGGGCGGTATGATGCGTTATGGTATTCCTGGCTATCGTACACCACGCGATGTACTGGATGGTGAGATCAACCGCATCATCAGCATGGGTGTTGAAGTAAAACTAAACACACGTGTTGGTAAAGACATCAGCCTGGAGCAAATCGAAAAAGATTTTGATGCTGTGCTTTGGGCACTGGGCGCCAAGAAAGGTCGCCAACTGCCAGTTCCGAATGCCGATAAAGCGCAGAACTGCCTAACCGGTGTCGACTTCCTTGAAGCCTTCAACGATGGCCGTTTAAAACTGGTTTCTGAAAAGGTTGTAGTTATCGGCGGTGGTGATACCTCTATTGACGTTGTATCAGTTGCACGTCGCTTAGGTCATATCACCAACATCAACGAAAAAGATCGTCCCGAGAACGTCGTTATGGGCCACACTGCCCATGACGTTGCCTCCTCCGCTACCAAACTGGGCGCAGATGTCACGCTGATTTCACGTTCACCAATTGAAAAAATGAATGCGGCTGAGCACGAAGTACGCGATGCCTTACGTGAAGGTGTAAAGATTCGTGGTCAATTAACTCCGGTCGAGGTTGTGCTGGACGATGCGGATCGTGCTATAGCATTGAAAGTTGCTGAACTTGAAGATGACGGCAAAACTGTCAAAGAAGGTTCTGAATTCGAGATTGAAGCAGATCTGATTGTTTCTGCGATCGGTCAAGGTGGTGACCTGACTGGCATGGAAGATATGGCTAATGATCATGGCTTTATCGATGCCGACCAGCATTACCAGGTGCCAGGCAAAGAAGCTCACTTTGTAGCGGGTGATATTGTACGTCCTCACCTGCTGACTACTGCGATTGGCCAGGCGTCGGTTGCTGTTGAGAGCATTGATCACTTCTTCAAACATGAGAACCTGACCAAGCGTCCTAAAGTGGATAAACACCACTTCAACCTGTTGAACAAACTGCGTGAGCAAGGTCTTGAACCTGTCGAGTTTTCAAAAGAGGTGACAGAAGAATACCGTGGCACAGACAGGGGTAAATGGGCTGTACATAACTACGAAGATCGGTCTGCGCATGAAATCATCCCTGCCGACAAACTGTTCCTGGGGCATTTCCCCTTCACTCCTCGTGTTAAGCGTGAGGAAGAAGTACCTGATTCAGAGCAAGTTTTAGGTCACTTCCAGGAGCGTATGAAAGGCCTGAGTGAAGAACAGGCGATCGAAGAGGCGGATCGTTGCATGAGCTGCGGTATGTGCTTTGAGTGTGATAACTGCGTTATCTACTGCCCACAAGATGCCATCTTCCGGGTCAAAAAAGACGAAGCCACGATGGGCCGCTATGTAGATACTGACTATGCCAAGTGTGTTGGTTGTCATATCTGTGCAGACGTCTGCCCGACTGGTTACATTGATATGGCCATGGGTGAGTAAAACGAGGTCGCTTACGTTGTTACTTAAAAACAAAAAATTTGCCTTGTTGGTAGCACTTGTACTACCAGTGGTAGTTTATGCAGACTCGTTACTGCCTGAACTACCCAAGGCAAAGAAAAATTACAGTGAAGAAACCAAGTGTGTCGAACCTGTCGCCGTGATGCGCGAGGATCATATGTCTCTCATCCTGCATCAACGTAACGAGACGATGCGCAAGGGTATCCGCACCAAACAACACAGTCTCGAAGAATGTATTGACTGTCACAATGCACCAGCTGAAGACGGCAAAGTTGCCCGAGCGGGTGAATCTGAGCACTTCTGCAGTAGTTGTCATAACTTCGCAGCCGTGAAGATTGATTGTTTCAGTTGCCATTCTGACAAGCCTGAAAATACTCAGTATCGTCATAAACTCTCAGCACAAGGCATCTCCTATCATATGGATATTGCTGCTCATCAATTAACATCAGATAATATTGAGTTATTGACGGGC
>JASFLV010000236.1:0-5212 GCA_050117915.1 Thioalkalispiraceae bacterium
GAGGGTAATACTTTGCAACAGGCGTCTGCACTCTTATATAGAGGGCGCGTGGAAGAGGCCACTACGCTATTAAAAGACCTGGATAATGGTGAAGCCAAAGCCTTGCAGGCCATTATTGCCATTGTTAACAATGACACAAATTCCGCTTTTCAACTGGCGGGTGCCGCTGTACAAGCCTCACCAGAGGCGGCAGCTCCTTACATTGCCATGTCCTATGCACTACAGGCATCACTGGACCTGGATTCTGCAGTTAAATTTGCGAACGAAGCGACCCGAAAAGAAGCAGACAATGCCATCGCCTGGGCCCGCCTGGCCGAACTGCAGTTATCCCTAGGCAAACTGGATGCAGCATTGGCTTCAGCGAACAAGTCCACGCAGCTGGATAGCAGCATTGCTCGGGCGCAAACCATTCTGGGTTATGCCTACTTGACGCAAATTGAGATCGAAGAAGCCCGCACGACCTTTAATCAAGCCATCGAATTGAATCAAAGTGATCCATTACCCCATTTAGGTCTTGGTCTGGCCATGATTCGCAAAAACGAATTGGCGGAAGGCCGTCGCCAGATCGAAATCGCGGCCAGTTTAGACCCTAATAACGCCATCATCCGTAGTTACCTCGGCAAGGCCTATTACGAAGAAAAACGCAGCCCTCTGGATGCTGATCAGCTTGCCATGGCTAAAGAGTTAGACCCCAATGACCCAACCCCTTATTACTATGACGCAATACGTAAACAAACTGAAAACAATCCGGTTGGGGCATTAGAAGATATAAACAAATCCATCGAGCTGAATAACAACCGTGCGGTGTATCGCTCAAGCTTGCAACTGGATCAGGACGAAGCAGCAAGAAGTGCTGGATTAGCAAAAGTCTATCAAGATCTGGGCTTTGAACAGGTAGCGATTAATGAAGCCACTAATTCTCTGGTGATTGATCCCGCTAATCACTCAGCTCACCGCTTACTGGCGGATGCTTATTCAAACCGACAACGCCATGAAATAGCGCAAGCCAGCGAGTTGTTCCAGTCTAAGATGTTACAACCGCTGAGTTTGACCTTTTTGCAACCACAATCGATTGAGTCAGACTTAGAAATCATTAGCTATGCAAATAATTTCGGGAATAGCTCATCTGACTTTACTAACTTATTTAACAAAAATGGTACTGTTGCTTCTTTAAACCTGTTTGCAGGCAACCACAACACGCTGGGCGATGAACTGCAGGTTGCAGGGATATCAGACAACTTCGCCATAAGTGCTGCACAATATGCTTACAAGAGTGATGGCTTTCGGCCGAATAATGATGTCGATCATGACATAGCCAATTTATTCATGCAGTCTCAATTAAATAATAACCTGTCCATACAAGCAGAATTTTTAGACAGGGAAACAGACAAAGGTGACCTGGACCTACTCTTCAATCCAAATGATTTCACTGATAGCGAAAGAAATACAATCGATACACAAAGCAGCCGGATTGGTTTTAACTACAAAGCCACCCCAGAGCATACCATACTTGGTTCGCTTTCTTATGTTGATCGGATGGAGCAAGAACAGACGACTACAACCATTACATTCCCGATTGTAATTACACAAATCACAACCATTGACGATTTAATAACTGAAAGATTTAGTGAACTTCAAGATATTTATAGAATTGAAAATCTTAATGTAACAACTGGAATTGCAGATATTAATTACAATCATGACGATATTGAATACATACGTCAGATAATTCCATTTGTATCCGATACTACCACAATAACTCCTAGGAATTTTGATGCAAGTTACACATCTATCTATAGTTATTTTAACTGGCTATTAACCAATAATTTTGAACTGGACTTTGGTGCTTCATATGAAAAATATGAACGACTGGATCAGATCGTAGACCGTGTAAACCCAAAACTCGGTTTGAAAATCAATTTTTCTGAGAATACCTCATTTAGACTGGCATCGTTTTCGATTATTAACAAGCCAGATATAACCCATCAGTCACTTGAGCCCACACAAGTAACTGGGTTCAATCAGTTTTATGCAGATCTTCAGGGAAGTAAAATAAATCAGCATAACCTTGCTTTTGATACCTCCCTTTCAAAAGATGCAACTTTCGGTATTTCAACAAGTTATAGAGACATTGAGGCACCAATAATTTCTGCAGGCTCAATCAATTTTGATGAACTGAAAGAAATCAGAACACAACTTTATGTAAACTGGATTGCTAGCCGATATTTTGCTATTTCCTTCACACCATTGTATGAAAGTTTTGAAAATGTTAATTCGATGTTGTTATCAACACCAAAAAAATTGAAGACAATCAGTTACCCGCTTATTATCTCAACATTCATATCTAACAAAACAAAACTTTCCCTCATACCAACGTATGTTAATCATGATTATGTTGATGCAAGCCTGAATGAGAACCATGACAGCTTTGTTGTCACCGATCTTTCTATTGCATATAAATTACCGAATCGCAGGGGTAACATTTCTTTAGGAGTACATAATTTGTTTGATGAGAATTTTAACTTCTATAATCTTGATTATCGTGGTGAGAACAATGAGCCTCGTTTTTTACCTAGCCGTTCATTCATAACTAAATTAAATATTAAATTACCATAATCATAAACTGGAGGATACTAAATGAGCGTTTCAGAAAAAAAAGTTAAAATGGCGAATATGTTCGCAATAACTGCTACAGTGGTAGCAATAGGTGCTGTGGTCTTTTCCTTCCAGACTCAAACAATAGTCACAAAAAGTCTAAGTGAACCCACATATATTTGGTCTAAAGATGGTACTTGTTATTATGACGATAGAAGCTCAGGCGTAGCTGTTTGCCGTACTGAACCCTCAATAAAAGTTCCTAGCCCACCAGGCTTCGATGGTTTGTGTCTTAGTCCATATGTGGATCCAAAATGCAATTAAGATATTTAATGCCATTAGTGTTTGGTAGCTTAGTGCTTTTTTATCAAACTTATTCTTCTGAAAGCATTAGTAAACCTGCATTTGTCTGGTCGACCGATGGAACTTGCTATTACGATGATAGAAGTTCAGGAGTTGCAGTTTGTCGAACACAGACTGCTATTCCATTTACTGGCACCAATGGTTTTTGCCTGGATCCCTACACGGATCCAAAGTGTAACTAACACTAGTCGCTGAACAAAAAACCGGTCCGAAGACCGGTTTTTTTACGCCCGTAGATGGCATCGCTCCCGGCCTCCTCGGCTCTGGCATCCTGCTTCACCCTAACTCCTGCGTGGCCCAGGCCAGCTTCTCGACTTCCAGTCTCACCTTACTCCATGCAGTCGTACCTCCCACACTGTTACAGCCTCCCTGAACGTTTTGTGACTTTTTCACATTTTCTATCTTCACAATCTCACTGCTCCTAACCTCGTAATTTATTAGGTTTTCCTTCTCAGGGAGCGATAAAGGGGCGCCAGGGAGGGCATTCACTCACAGAGTTAATTACCCACCCGTTGTTGACACTTATCAACTGGACAGGTATCCGGCCCTGGTTTTTGTGACTATCAGTCTAATAACCCGGGACAGAGGGTGGACTAATAGTGTGAATATTTCACATTAAGACGGGATCTTTTCTCACAGCAGAAAAGATCCCGAAAAACTACGATTTAGTCACGAATACTAGTAATTGAAAAATACAAAAAAAGTAGGGGACAGGAAAATGTATAACGAAGTCATGGATACGAATACACCTGAGGTCAATCAGCAACCGCCAATCTTTGCCATGCTCGAAGCACATTATGCATTGCAGGAAGGGGGCAAGCATACCGCTAAGACGGCAATGAAAAATGCACTCAGACTCTGCAAACAACAGGGTCATGAGCATCTGCAATTGCTGAATCACAAGGTGTTGAAAGATTTACTGATTTGGTCTTATCAGCAAGGGATTGAAAAAGATTACGTAAAACAAAGCTTAAAAACCTTGATGATGGATGGTTCAGACGTGATTGATATCAATACTAAGGTCGATAAACCGGTAAAAATTTCCACCCTGGGTGATTTTTCCGTACAGGTTGATGATCAGATTCTTTCTTATACCCGTGCCGGTTACAACAAGCCCTTTGATCTGTTAAAGGCCTTAATTGCATTTGGTGGCCGCCAGGTGAATCGCAGCAAGATCATTGATACCCTCTGGCCGGATGCCGAAGGTGACAGTGCCCGGCGTAATTTCGATACGACGTTGCACCGCTTGCGCCGCCTACTCAGATATACAAAGGCTCTGGTCTTGCATGGTAGCCAACTGACCCTCGATCCCCATTATGTCTGGGTCGATATCTGGGAATTCGAGCGCACTACCAGCCAACTGGACAGCGAACTACATCGTTTATCAACCAACTCGGACATGGTGCGCCAATTAACCGACTGTTATCTGAACTTGTATCAGGGTCACTTTTTAAATAACGACCATGTCCGACCCTGGACCCTGACCTTACGTGAAAACCTTAGCAGCAAATTTAATCATTTATTACTCCGTCTCGGCAAGTATTGGTTAATACGAGATGAAACTGATATGGCGATCGGTATTTTTCTACGCGGCATTGAACTGGCACCAACTTGTGAAGATTTCTATCGAGAATTAATGCACGTCTATGTGCGTCAGGGTCGCCTGGCGGAGGCAGCGAGTACTTATCTTCGTTGCCGCAAGACACTTGCAACCCAGTTAAGTGTTCTACCTTCGTCAGAAACAGTACGTATTTACAAATCAATTAGCACAACGCCAGGCTTATAAAACATTAAGCAATTAACATAAATCACTCTATCACTCAAGATAGATGTCTCGGTAAAGACTCGCAAAGGGAATCAGGAAATAAAAACAGTCGCAAGATGCAAGTATATTTGAGTCACTCCTCCTCTATGCGAGTGACTGGAAAAACGATCAGTCGCCCGCATAGATTTTTGCATAACTACCCCAGCCACAGGGTAGTTATGATTTTTAAACGGGGTTCGGTTAGGTAAACCCGGTTTTTCTGTAAGCAGTGTCCTACACTGCTTCTCCCCCGTTGCGGTCCAGTCCTCTGGACCGCTTTTTTTTGCCCGACGATCCGAGTAAATACTGTTATATATAATAAAATAGAGAGTAGATTCATATGAATCTGTAACAGGATTTAGATTACTTACCGAGGACTTCAAAACGTCGACTCAGCCGATAACCATGTTCATCGACAAGGGTTAAGGTATGTTTTCCCGGGGCGATGTT